>JAYTQD010000230.1:0-1593 GCA_043746935.1 Acidobacteriaceae bacterium
GGTGGTGGGTGTGGAAGTTGTGGAAGTCACAACTAACGGCTAAGGATGCATAGCTTGAATTCAGGAGATACGAAGATTATGAAGCAATCGCAAAACGACCAAGTCGCGAAAAAGTTCTATGAGTCGCCGAAGATTGTCACGATCAACTTGCGTCCCGAAGAAGCGGTGCTTGGGAACTGCAAGATTTCCGGTTCGTCGGGTCCGGGGAATCCCTCCTGTAGTATCGTGCCGCGCTGCAGCACCGTAGGTTCGTAGCGGTCTCTCGCCATGCGGCTATGGAGTGCGGGCCGATGAGCGACGGAGCGAATACGCGGGGCGCGACCTGCGTGGTCGAGGATCGTCCTTTCGCGCTGTGGCGGGCTAGCGTTTGTGTTGGAGAAGTCTCGCTGGGCCTCAGCGGAGACCGGTCTCCGGAGTTACTCCTAAGTCCTCAAATCGAGCCATTTCGCTGCATATCGGCTCAATGCGATATTGAGATTCGCCTGCAATGGGCTGAGAACATCCCACAGCCTTTGGGCGATCTACTTTTTGATTCCGGTTCGGTCTGGAAGCTCTACGAAGATGTCTCCGGGTTTGAATTCGACTTCGCTTCGCCCGTCATGGGTTCCGAGCCGTACAAGCGCCTCCATGTAGACCGCGAGTTTCGCCAGGGACTTCTGCTGTTGAATCGGCGCTGTTTCCCCGATCCTGCGGCGTGTAATCCGTTGGAATATCCCCTCGATGAGCTTGTGGTCATGCACCGGCTCGGGCGTGAGCGCGGCGTGGAAGTTCACGCGGCTGGTATGCGCGACGCCGAGGGCAATGGGTATCTCTTTCTAGGCCACTCCGGCGCGGGCAAAAGTACGACTACACGCCTTTGGAATGAACAACATAGCGTTACCGTACTGAGCGACGACCGCATTATTCTGCGAAAGCACGACAGCCCGGACGGGCAAGCGGAAGTCTGGATGCACGGTACGCCTTGGCACGGCGAAGCAGCTTTTGCGGCACCGGAAAAGGCTCGCATCGAGAGGTTGTTCATTCTCGAACACGCGCCCGAGAACAGAATCACCCCGCTCGGCGGCAGCCGCGCGGTGGGCGAGATTATGGCGCGCAGCTTTCTGCCGTTTTACGATGCCGCGGCGCTCGAGAACACGATGAGTTTCTTGCAGGAGATTGTGACGACAATCCCATGTTATTGCCTGGAATTCCGCCCGGATGGCACGGCGGTTGAGGCAGTTCGTCAGTTTCGGCCCTGAGGATCGGGCGGGCTTGGGTTTCGTGGGCACCAGACAGACATGCACTAGTAGCACAGATTGGTAATGGCAAAACCCTCGCATATGGCTCAAAATACTAAGATTAGGACAACACCGACATTGGGGACACAGAAGCTGGACTCGCCGCTCTTCGGGGCGCCGCTGTTTAGGCTGATGGTCCGCGACTTGTTGCGGGCTGGAACTAGCGTGTGTTTTCATGCGCCGGGGTTGAGCATGTTGCCGACGATTCAGGACGGCGACTTGCTGCATGTGGCTCCAGTCAGCGCGAGCGAGTTGCGCCGCGGAGAAATTGTTTTAGTGGAAGACGACGGCAAGCTGCGCGCGCATCGGTTGATTT
>JAYTQD010000231.1:0-1587 GCA_043746935.1 Acidobacteriaceae bacterium
CTTAGGCAGATCCGCTTCGTTGAGGTAGCCGCCATCGTTGGCTGGCTTCAGGTTCACTCCACCGATCTTTACGTCGAGCGCCTGGTCTGAAGAAGTCACAACCAGATTCGCGCCAAACGCGCGCAGTTCACGGCTAATCTTGTCGCCAATGTCGGTTGCCACGCCAATCATGGCGGTCGTCACAGCCACTCCCAGTGTGACCGCGACGCCAGCCAGCAGCTTGCGTCGCTTCTGCCGCCGGAAGGATTCGTAAACAAGTCGAGCGAACATTAGTTTTTGAAGAGCGCGCTATGTGCTAGGAGCGCTGCTTCCTGAATCACGACCGCATCCCCTGCAATTGTAGACTTCAGCGGAATCGGATTGCACCCACCCGGAGTGCCTACGCTCTGCGGATTGATGGGTGCCGAACAGTTCTTGCAGACAAAGCCGCGCCCATCTTTCTTGAAGCCCAAAGCCCCACAGATCGTGCAGGCATCGAAAACGGCGGTGATGTTGCCGTCCGGCTTTTTGTAGAGCCAGAAGCGAACGTCCACCCCGTCTTCCTTGGCGACGAAGCGATGCAAGTCACCATCGGAAACCGAACTCACCGGGATCGAAGCCTCGCCGTTCGTAAACGTCAACGTTGTGGCGGGAGACTTTTCCGCGTCGGAGCTCTTGGCGTAAATGAACTCGGCCGTCACCAGTGAGATGAAGACAAAACTCGACGCGTACACAGCTACCATCCACAGGCGCTCGCGGCGCGCACTCCATGCTGCTTTGCGACGCTCGGCATTGCCCACAGGCACGGCTTCCGGTGCGCGCCGACGGTACTCGAACAGCACCATCAATGCAGCCAGCGCCAGGATGGTCACGAAAAAGAACACGTCGTTGCGAACGATGGGTCCAATTAGCGCCATCTCCTGCCGGCTGCTGGGAATCACGCCATTTTCAGAAAGCTCATGCAGTCCTGACACTACCAGTTGCGCTGCTACGAACCACAGGATCACCGTCGTGACCTTAAAGAACTTACGCAGATCAATCCTTACGCTACCCTTCACAAACATCACGCCAAACGCCACCGAAGTACCTACGCCGAGCAGCGTGCCAAGAAAGCTCATCAGCTCGCTGGAGTTCAGGCTCACCGCGAAAAGCGTCAAGACCGTTTCGACGCCTTCGCGCACCACCAGCAAAAAGACGAATACGAATAGACCCAGCGCTGAACTTTTTCCCGCTAGCGATCCCACTTTGCCCTCAATATCGCCCTTTAAGTGCTTTGCCGTCCGCATCATGAAGACGATCATGGTACCGACAAAAAACGCCGCCGCCAGCAAGATCCAGCCTTCAAAAATATCCTGATTCCAGTTCGTGCGGGAGAGAAGCACGGCGAATCCCAGGCTAGCCAGGAAAGCTGTCCCCAACGCGTAATAGACCGACTTGCGCAGTTCAGGGCGGCCAATTTTCGCCAGGTAAGCGAGCGTAATTCCTATGATCAGCGCCGCCTCAACGCCCTCGCGCAACGTGATAATGAATGCCTGCAACATCAGTCGGATCCCCTGCTGCCATTTTGAAAATGAATTTCAATTTCAATATCACCAGAATAAAGGCCGG
>JAYTQD010000232.1:0-1586 GCA_043746935.1 Acidobacteriaceae bacterium
CGCGCGCGCGATCCCAAGACCTACCAGGAGCGCTCGCTCGACGCCATGGCCCGCCACGTCGAAGGCATGTTGCGCCTGCAAAAAATGGGCGCGGTCACGTTCGACTACGGCAACAATATCCGTACTTTCGCATTTCAGCGTGGCGTGAAAAATGCCTATGATTTCCCGGGCTTCGTGCCTGAATATATCCGCCCGCTTTTCTGCGAAGGCCGCGGCCCCTTCCGCTGGGTCGCCCTTTCCGGCGAGCCTTCCGATATCGCGGTCACGGATGATCTAGTTCTGGAAATGTTTCCCGACAACCGCATCCTCCGCCGCTGGATTGACCTCGCCCGTAAACGCATCAAGTTCCAGGGCTTGCCGGCAAGAATCTGCTGGCTCGGCTACGGTGAGCGCGCCCAATTCGGCCTGGCGATGAACGATCTGGTGAAGAAAGGCAAACTCAAGGGCCCCATCGTCATCGGACGCGACCATCTCGACTGCGGCTCCGTGGCCTCGCCCTTCCGCGAAACCGAATCCATGAAAGATGGCTCTGACGCCGTCGCAGACTGGCCACTGCTCAACGCTTTGGTGAACACCGCGTCCGGCGCTTCTTGGGTTTCCATCCACAACGGTGGAGGGGTCGGCATTGGCTACTCGCTGCATTCCGGGCAGGTCACAGTCGCCGATGGTACCGACATGATGGCCAAACGCATCGAACGCGTCCTCACTGCCGATCCTGGTATGGGCGTCATCCGCCACGTGGACTCCGGCTACCAGCAAGCCCAAGACTTTGCCACCAAGGCTGGAGTAAAAATTCCAATGCAGGAACGAAAGTAAACGCCGGGTTCCCAATGCCACTGACCGCCAAAGAATTGATCAAGCAGCTTCTGCCCGCTGGAATTCGCGACTATTCCATACGTCGCAACGAATACCTGCGTATGGGGTTGCCAGCCCCAAAAGCAAGCCGCTTGGCATTGTCCGTTCAGAGATACGAAGATGTTTGTGACGCCCGGCTCCATCTCCTTCCCAAGGCTATTACGCAAGCGCTCGGCACGTGCGTCGATGCTGGCGCTCATCGTGGGATGTGGAGTCTGGCGCTACTCGGCATGTTTTCACCAAAACAGTTGATCGCCGTCGAGTGCGAACCGAGGTTGGTGCAACTCCTCGAAATTACGCTGGCCTCACGTCCTGGAGTTCGGGTCGTCAACGCGGCACTCGGCGCGCAAGAAGGAACGGCGACGTTCTATCAGTTGCGTCATCCCGCGGGTTCGTCTCTCCTGCAGCCGCGTACCGAAGCCATCAAAGAGTTCGAGGAGCATTCGTGGGATGTCATCGGCAATGCGCAAGTCCGCACGGTCACCTACGATACCCTCGTTAAAGATGAAGAGGTGGTCTCCATTTTGAAGCTGGACATCCAAGGGGCGGAGAAACGGGTGTTGACCGCGTCGAGTACCGGCCTAAGGAAGACCCAAGCTATCATCATCGAAGTCACATTCATGCCGCACTACGAGCAGGATGCCACCTTCGAGGAACTCCACCTCCTCATGCAAGAAAATGGATTTGGTCTGTACCGCCTATCTTCCGTCTACCATCGAGGTGGCCGCGCT
>JAYTQD010000233.1:0-1581 GCA_043746935.1 Acidobacteriaceae bacterium
TCTGGTCGCCCCGAGCCGTGAGTCCATAGCGACATATAATAACATGGGCTTTGTAATTCTACAAAGTGGGCTCTGAGTCTGGTCTAGCCAAATGGGGCCTGAAGGCAGAAGGGCGGACATGCGGGGGATTGTTCGCTCAGTGCGAAACGGCACGGCCTTATACCCGGACTTCGACCGCAGCTGGACGCGCTCGTGGCCACTGGATTCTTTATTGGGCCAGAGCTGTACGATCAAGTTCTGGATCTCGCCGGTGAAAGATCCTGAATAACGAACTGGAAACCGAACTCTGCGGGGGACGATACCTACAGAAATTGCACTACCAGGCCAGCCGGGACCATTTCGGGGATTTTGTACGCTTAGGATGTGTCTAGAAATAACATTACCACATAGTTATGTTTTGGGGTATCCTGGTGAGCATGGAGATGCTGACCGGAATCGCGGAGCGGTTTAAGAGGTTGCGGGGGGTATTGGACGAGCGATCACGCCGTCTGCTGGTTGCGGCCGAGAGCGAGGCGATGGGGCGAAGAGGGATCTCGACGGTATCGCGGGCAACCGGGGTGTCGCGGCAGGTGATCCGTCAGGGTATCGCTGAGTTGAAGCAGGCGGCGGTGTTGCCGGAGAGGCGGATTCGACGTTCCGGAGGCGGCAGGAAGCAAGCGGTTGCGCTGGACCCTTCGTTGAAGACCGACCTTGAGGAAATGTTGGAGTCGACGACGCGTGGCGATCCGGAGTCTCCTTTGCGATGGACCTGCCGCAGCGTTCGGAATCTGGAAGCCGAGCTCAAGAGCAGGGGACATGTGGTCAGCCATCAGGTGGTAGCAGACCTGCTACACGAACTGGAGTACAGTTTGCAGGCCAACCGCAAGACCGGCGAAGGTGCGAGCCATCCTGACCGGAATGCCCAGTTTGAATACGTCAACAGCAAAGTGAAGCGATATCTCGGTGGGAAAGAGCCGGTCATCTCGGTTGATACGAAAAAGAAGGAATTAGTTGGCGATTTCAAGAACGGTGGTAAGGAACTGCGCCCGAAAGGGAATCCGGAAAAGGTGCGGGTCCACGATTTCCTGATTCCGGAACTCGGTCGAGCCAACCCCTACGGGATTTACGATATCGGTCTGAATACCGGTTGGGTGAGTGTCGGCGTGGACCATGACACCGCCGAGTTCGCGGTCGAAAGCATTCGCCGCTGGTGGCGGTCAATGGGGCAGCAAGCATACCCGAAGGCCACCAGCCTGCTGATTACCGCTGACGGCGGCGGAAGCAATGGCTCCCGTGTGCGGCTGTGGAAACTGGAACTGCAAAAGTTCGCCGATGAAACCGCACTGCGCATCGCCGTCTGCCATTTTCCGCCGGGCACCAGCAAATGGAACAAGATCGAACACCGTCTCTTTTCGCGCATTACTCAAAACTGGCGTGGAAAGCCACTGATCAGTTTTGAGGTCATTGTGCGCCTGATTGCGGCCACCCGCACCACGACCGGACTGAAGGTCCATTCCGAACTGGATACCCGCACCTACCCCAAAGGCGTCAAGGTCTCCGACCAGGAGATCGCTCAGCTCAATCTCCACAGAGATCAATTCC
>JAYTQD010000234.1:0-1581 GCA_043746935.1 Acidobacteriaceae bacterium
GCACTCCCGCTAAAGATCTCTTCGTGAGCAAGTGCGTCATCTGTCACGGTGCCGACGGTTCGGCCAAAACCGCGATCGGCAAGAACTTGAAAGTCCGCGATTTTCACTTACCCGAAGTCCAAAAGCTATCCGACGCGGAACTGAACACGATCATCACCAAGGGCAAGGGCAAGATGCCGGCGTTTACCGGCAAGTTGACGGGAGAGCAGATCGACCAGCTGGTGGCTCATGTGCGCGAGTTAGGCAAGCAAAAGTAAAAATAGAGTGCGCAAGGCGCGGGAGCGGGCGCTGCAAAGTTCGTGTGGGGCGGACACTCTTGTCCGCCGCCTTTGGGGTAGATGGCACGAGGATTTGTAGACGAACGAATCGAAACCAAAGCAACGCGGCGGACAAGAGCGCCAACCCACACAATCCAGAAACTCTCAAAATTTTGTCATTCCGAGCGCAGCGAGAGCCTGCCCTGAGCTTGCCGAAGGAATCTGCTCTCGCTCTAAACCCAGACGCCCGCCCCCAAGCTATACCTTCCTCAGAACGGAACAAGACAAGTGACCCCCACCACCCCAGTTACCCTTTATCCTGAAGAGTCACGCACCTAAGGCCGCCTTCATGCCACCGCCCAACGACTTCATCCCCCGCTGGCAACAGTCCGAAGCCGCCGAACGCGCCAACTTCCAATCGTTCCTAGCCGAACTCTGCGACTACCTAGCTCTCCCCCGCCCCGACCCCACCCAGTCCGCCAACGACCGCAACACCTACGTCTTCGAAAAACTCGTCGATTTCAAAAACCTCGACGGCACCCTAGCCCACGGACGCATCGACCTCTATAAAAAATCCCACTTCGTTCTAGAAGCCAAACAAGGCAGCAACGCCCCAGCCTTCTCCACCGCAGCCGAACTCCGATCCGCGAAACCCCGTCGCGGCTCCGCCATCCGCGGCACCCACGGCTGGGATGAAGCCATGCTCGCCGCCAAAGGCCAAGCCGAGCAATACGCCAAAGCCCTCCCCGCCTCCGCGCCGTCTGATGAAAAGCTCTAAAAACTTTGTCATCCCGACCGGAGTAGTCGCTTCGCGAAGCGATGCAACTACGAAGTGGAGGGACCTGCTCCTGTCTTTGGGTGGAGCAGCGCTTCAGCGCTGCAATAGCAATGCAAATGAAACTCGGCTTCAGCCGCTGAGGTAAGGTGCGGCTCCGTATCAGGGCATGTCTTCAGGAACCTGTCCTGAGCGCAGCCGAAGGATGCCACAACAGCCCAATAAACGCGCGCCTTCAGGCGCTGGCAAGCCCATGTAGCGCGGACACTCCTGTCCGCGTAGTCTCGAGTTCCAAAACTCAATATCGAAAAATTCATTGCCGCAGGCTTCGCGCTTTCGGAGAACGCTTTTGCGCGGCGCAGGGCTTCAGCCCTGCGATCTAGCCCGATTATGGAGCGGCTTCAGCCGCTGCGGTAAGGTGTAAGCCTCGCATCAGGGCACTCCTTTCCCCATCCACGACACGGTAGAGCGGGCCTTCAGGCCCGCGTCAGCGTCCCTAGAACGAGGGGCTTTAGCCCCCGAGGTAAGGTGTTCCGAAACCCGGCGAAT
>JAYTQD010000235.1:0-4302 GCA_043746935.1 Acidobacteriaceae bacterium
GAACTGCTCGTGCAAGTTCCGGCGGGCGAAGACTCCTCCAAGATGGTCGAGGACATTCTCCAGATGGTGACGCAAGACACGGACAAGAATGCGCGCCAGGCCGAACAGGAGTGGGAGCGGGTGACGCATCGCTACGGTGTGAAGTCGTTCTCAGCGGCGCCGTCGATCAGCGTGCGGCCGGCGAACTTAGGTGTGGAGATCGTAGTGCGCTATATTACGCGGGCGCAGGAGCGGTACGAGGTACGTTCGCGCTTGTATCAAGCGGTGGTGGAGTTGCTGCACCAGAAGAAGAGTTAAGCGACAAGAATAGAGCGTTTATGAGTACACAGACGCCCCTTCGGAATCAGCCCACACTTCGAAGTATCGATATTGTTGACACCCCACGCCTTCCAGAGTAAAGTATCTACATTGACTCAACAGGAGGCGTGAATGCGGGCGTTTGTGAAGAAATGGGGCAACAGTGCATCGGTTCGCATCCCAAGCGGAATCCTGATGGCCGCGAAGCTTGATTTGGAGGATGCGGTGGATGTTCGCGAAGAAGGCGGGTGCATTGTCATTGAGCCAATTCGCCCGGCAAAATACAATCTGGCCCAACTCTTGGCGGATATAACACCGGAGAATCTTCACGGCGAAGTCGATTTTGGTAAGCCTGTCGGCAAGGAAATCTTGTAATGGTTCGTCGTTATGTGCCCGAGGCTGGCGATATTGTCTGGCTGCAGTTCGATCCGCAAGCTGGGCATGAGCAAGCTGGCCATCGGCCTGCGCTGGTGGTGAGTCCCGCAGGCTACAACGCCAAGACCGGACTGATGCTTTGCTGCCCGTTGACCACCCAAATCAAAGGCTATCCGTTTGAAGTCAAAATCGTGGGCACTCGCCCCAGTGCCGCGCTTGCCGATCAAGTAAAGAGCCTGGATTGGGTTGCCCGTAAGGCTGCCCACAAAGGAAAGGTTGCACCTGGCGAACTGGCGGAAGTCAGGGCAAAGATAGCTGCCCTCATTGGAAAATAGTCAGGCCAGAAGCCCCGTGTCACTTGTGGCTAGCAGTGAAATTGGCGCAGGTGATGATCCATGTGCAGATAAGCCCAGCGCTTCCACTCCTCGACCGACATCTTCCCAAAGAACGGATGCCGCACGGTAGCAAGGAACCCTGGTTTGCTCGCAAATTGCTCAGTTAGGGAAATAAGCTTCCTCTTATCAGCCTCAAACTCGGCTGGCTGCGTTCCCCCGACTTGCTGATCCAGTTCCGGCATCGTACGGATGCCGTGCGGCCACGGTATGGGCAGCGAGAGCGCGGCCCACTTCATGACAGTGCGCGAGAAGATGTTCTCCACGGAACCGGCTTGCTTCTCGCCGGATACCAAACGGAAGGAATCGTTCAGGTGGGAAATCATCTGGGGCGGAGACATCTTGCCCCAGGCCCGGGTGCTGTCGCTGCGAACCTTCGCCACCCGTTCCAAAAGCAACTGCTTGTCTTGAGGATTGCCAAGGGTTTTCATACGCGGTGACTCCGTGCGGACGGAAACGTTACTTCTTCACCAACTCCTGCAACTTCGACGAAGCTACCGCCGCGAATTCCGTATTCGGATTGTCCTTCTGCAGTTGTTCGTAGATGCGGCGGGCTTCCGCAGTCTGCTGTTTGCTGGCATACAGTCCAGCCAATTCCATCTGCGCCGCTTGTTTCGATACCGTCATAGAAGGCTTGTCGCTGAGCTGCTTATAAAGTTCAATCGCTTGCGTGTCGCGGCTGGTGTTGCGGTAGAGCGAGGCTAGCGCCATTTTCGCCAGAGCGGAAAGATCGTTGCTGCTGGCGTCGGCGGTTTGCTTCAGCGAGCTCTCCGCAGCCGCGTTGTCTCCCATGTCAATGGAAGTGAGGCCTGCAAAATAACGGGCAAAGTCCGCCGACTTGGTGTGGCCGTACTGCGCTGCGATCGCCTCAAACTGCGCGTGAGCTTTGGTCGCGCGTTCGGAGGCGGAGGTGAAAGTGGGGAAATTCGGCTGCTCCGGCGAACCGGCAGGGCGAATCGGCGTGTTGTAGGTGCGAACGGCCTTGTTTAGCTCTCCACTCGCCAGCTCGTCGCGATGGTTGAAATACAGCCATCCGCCGATCATCACGCCGAGTACAACCACGAGGGCCAATCCCGCCTTGATCAAGTTGTCTTTGTGTTCCACTGCCCAATGGGCGCGTTCCGCTGTGAACTCGCGGAAGCGGTCTTCCTTCAGTTGATGCCGAACGTCTGCGCGCACAATGTTGTCCTATCTCGATCAGAATGAATTTCGGCCGGAATGAAATACGGCTTGGGCCAGTTACTGTGCGGATTCCTCGAGTATGCCTTGTTCCAATTTTTCCTGGCACTCAATGCAGTGGCGTGTCCAAGGCACCGCTTCCAGCCGCTTGGGGTTGATCTCTTTCTCGCAGGCAATGCACTCGCCGAACGTGCCCTCGCGGACCCGCTCCAAAGCCTGCTCCACCTGTAGCAAGAGCTGGCGTTCATTGTTGCTCTGGTGAAAAAGAAATTCCTTGGTGTAGGAACTCGCGGCCTTATCGGCGATGTCCTGCGTGGAGTCCTGGTCGGCATCGCGCCCGCTTTGCTCCGTGCGGGAGACAGTATGCCGCAGCTCCAGCCGCCGCGCTTCCAGCGTCTTCTTAAATTGCTCGAGTTTTTTCTTTTCGATCGCCATCGATATCTTCCGTGCTGACCCTCTCGGACAGCCTCAATTGCTGAGGGCCAAACAAAAATGATACGCGTCGAGCGGAAGTAGCGTCAACCGGGCCTGCCGCGACTACCGAGGTAGCTTCTCCGGCAATTCCGCCACCGTGAACGCCAGCACCGCCATCGCGGCCACATTCTCCCGCAGTTCGCGCGGCACAACTTTGTCCAGCGTGTCCGCCGGAGTGTGGTGATAGTTGAAGTACACGCGCCCGTCCTGCAGGATGCCAAACGTGGGCACGCCTAACGCCGCGAGCGGCGAGATGTCCGCGCCCACGTCGTTAGTACTCGGGCTCATCAGGTTCGCTCCTATCGGAGCCAGCACTTTCGCCATCGGCTGGAGCATGGTGATGGCGGCTGCAGGCACCTTCGCGTCAAAGCCCATCGCGTGCCCTGCGCCAAGGTCGCTCTCGATGGCGGCAATATGATTGGCGGCATCGACGGCTCGCGTCTTGGCATAGGCCTGCCCGCCGCGACTACCTGTCTCTTCGTTCATCCACGCAATCATGCGAATGGTGCGCTTGGGTTGGAGATGCAGCTGCTTCATCAGTTGCACCGCGCCCATGGCAATGACCACGCCCGCGCCGTCATCAATCGCTCCCGTGCCCAAATCCCAAGAATCCAGATGCCCGGAGACGATAACCACCTCTTCCGGATGCTCGCTGCCTTTCAAATCCGCAACAACGCTGTAGCCAGGAACGTCGGGCAAAAGTTGCGGCGTGAGCGTGAGATGCATGCGGACGGAACCCTGCTGCGCCAGATGCGCGATAGTCTCGGCATCTTCCGCGGTCACGGCACCTGCGGGGATTCCCGCCGGAGCGCTGTAGCCCGTGTGCGGCAGCCTGTAGTCCGCGCCTCCCACCGAGCGCACCAGCGATGCCACCGCGCCCAGCTCCGCAGCGGCCTTTGCGCCCGCCGCCCGATACTGCACGGCCTCACCGTAAGCTGGTCCCCACTGGCCGGCTGTGGCTTTTTGCACATCGAACTTCTCGTTGTAAAGAACGATCTTGCCCGCAACTTTTTTGCCCAGAGCTTTCAGTTCCTCAAAATCATGCACCACCAGCACTTCCGCCGTCAGCCCGTCCGCGGGAGTCGCCGTGCTTCCGCCCAAAGCTGTCAACACAATCTTCTGCGTGGTGCCGGGTGTCTTGCCGTGCCACTCCACGAGCTCCGCTGTCTCCGCTCCGCGTACCCAATGTGGAACTGTGACTTCCTCCAACTTGGCGTCGAGGCCGGCCGCGCGCATGGCATCGGCCACATAGCGCGCCGCTGCATCCGCTTGCGCCGAGCCCGTTGGACGAGCGCCAATATTCTCCGTCAGATACGCCAACTGGCCGTAGGCATAGTCGCTGGCCAGCGCCGCGTCGCGTAAAGCTTCCAGATTGCGCACCAGTTCGGGCGCGAACGGCGTGGCCTCTACTGCCGGTTTGCCTGGGTGGGGAGCGAATTGACCCAAAAGTAAACCTGGGCAGAGCACAGTAAACACAACAACTTTCAATGCGCGCGTCATCTTCGCCTTTCGTAAATAGAACTAAACTACGGAGTGGTTGCCCTTAACGGCGGCGCGGCGTACTCCGGCTGCTTGTCCTTGCTGG
>JAYTQD010000236.1:0-1578 GCA_043746935.1 Acidobacteriaceae bacterium
GCCGTTGCCTCTCCCGGCTTCATCGACGTGCATACTCACGCGGGGGCCGGAATCTTTGAAGTACCGACGGCCGACAATTACATTCGTCAGGGTGTTACCACGATCATGGAAGGGGCCGACGGTGCGGGACCTTCGATGGCCGGGAGTGCACCGGTACCGCTAAAGCCCTGGCTCGACAAGCTCGATGCAGTCCCCAAGTCTATTAACATCGGCAGTTTCGTTGGCCAAGGCGCAGTCCGAGCAGTTGTTATTGGCTTGGAAAACCGTCCAGCCACTCCCACAGAACTTGATCGGATGCGCGCTCTCGTTCTGAAGGACATGAAGGACGGCGCTTTCGGCCTCAGTACAGGTCTATTTTACGTGCCTGGCGCCTTCACACCACTATCCGAAGTTGTCGAACTTCAGAAAGTCGTGGCGCCTTTTCGTGGCCTCCATACCTCGCATATGCGCGATGAGGCTGGCAGTGTTATCGATAGCGTAAAGGAGACCATTGCCATTGGCGAACTAGGAGGCGTCCCGACGCAGGTGTCGCATCACAAGATAATCGGCAAGGCCAATTGGGGTCGAACCGTCGACACCCTTAGGTTGATCGACGCGGCACGCGCAAGCGGTGTGGATGCCACTCTCGACGTGTATCCGTATACGGCTTCAAGCACGACAATTCAAGCGGCATTGTTACCAAAGTGGGCTCTTGAAGGCGGGTTAAAACAGTCAATCGCACGCCTAAAAGACCCTGCGGCAAGAGCGAAGATAAAGGCGGAAACGGCTGGGTTGATCGCTAACGAGCGCGGCGGCGGCGATCCTCGTAACGTAGCAATCGCCCGGTGCGAATGGAATGAGTCGCTTAACGGAAAGAACCTTGCCGAGATTGCGCAATTACGCGGACTTGCTTCCACCGTCGAGAACGCTGCGGAAGTCACGTTGTGGCTTGTGGAAAATGGCGGCTGTGGAGGCGTATTCCACGCGATTGGCGAAGAAGACGTGCAACGTGTCATCGCTCATCCCGCAACAATGATCGCTTCAGATGGCGGAGTAATAGCGTTCGGAGTGGGTGTCCCACATCCTCGTAGCTATGGAACTTTCGCACGGGTACTCGCGGTCTATGTGCGCGAGAAGAAAATTATTACCTTGGAGGACGCCGTGCGAAAGATGACATCCTTTCCAGCGTCGCGTCTCAGACTCGGCAATCGAGGAGAGCTCCGCGTTGGAATGAAGGCTGATATCGCAGTTTTCGATCCTGCGCACGTGCGCGATTTGGCTACCTACGACAAGCCGCATCAATATGCGGAAGGCTTTTCCCATGTGATCGTAAATGGCCAAGTCGTTTATGAGAACGGATCGATGACCAAGGCCAGACCGGGGAAAGTGTTATACGGCGTTGGTAAGGAGGCGGAGTAGCAGTGAGCTATGGTATCCACCGCCCGCAGCACAACATCAGATTGAAACGTAACAGCAGATGACCGCTAATGGCCGTTATGTTGCGCTCCACATAAGGGACATTATGTGTACTGTCGAATTATGTTGATTGGATTGTCTCGCGAGCGCGTTTTGCCTATGATTTTATGGCATTGACGGGCT
>JAYTQD010000237.1:0-4291 GCA_043746935.1 Acidobacteriaceae bacterium
CGAACCCCACGCTTTCGCCCGATGGCAGCCGCCTCGCGATCGACATCAGCGACCAGAAGGCGAATAACGTGGATATCTGGCTCGAAAGCACAACCGGAACCGGCAACTCGCGCTTCACCTTCGATCCATCGGAGGAAGTGGTGGGTGTGTGGTCGCGAGATGGAAGCATGGTGGCCTACCGCGCGACCATCGGAGCCGGTGTGCAGGTGTTCTTAAAGCGAGCGACTGGCCAGGAACGCGAGCGGCAGATTTCCGCCATCCGGCTGGCAACCATGGACGACATGCTTCCCAATTCCTTTTCTTTGGACGACAAGCAGATTCTATGCACACATCAAACTGCGTCCGGTTCTCAACTGGAATTAGTACCCGTTGCGGGCGGCGAGCGAACCCGGTTTGTGACCAGCAAGGGCAGCGAGACCAACGGGCAGATTTCTTCCGACGGAAAGTGGGTGGCTTACGCTTCCGACGAATCCGGCAACTGGGAAATCTATGTGACGTCTTTTCCTGGCGCAGCGGGGAAGTGGCAAGTCTCGCGCGGCGGTGGCGGCGAACCGCGTTGGCGTGCCGACGGTAAGGAGATATTCTACATCGCTCCCAGGGGCATGTTGATGGCTGTGCCCGTCAGCGGCGAAAACGGCTTCTCGACCGGTGCGCCCGCTCCCCTGTTCCAAATTCATGGGCGCGCCCCGATTTCGAGCACCGACGTTTTTACCTACGATGTGACCAAAGACGGCAAGCGCTTCCTGGTGAACCGCTATGTCAGTCCCGAGTACGTGCCGCCGTTGACGATTTTGCTGCGGGGCGCGGTGGGTAGTTCAGCGCCGTAGGGAGCCTGGAATTCAACAAGAAATTTTCAATTACTGTCATCCTGAGCGTAGCGAAGCCCCCCAAGATGCCGAGAGTGGCAGGGGTCTCGCAAACTTTCTCACGAGGGACGCCGCACGGTGAGAAAGCTTGCGAGAGAGTTGTCATGTCAAGGGTACCGGGGTCCTTCGCTACGCTCAGGATGACAAACGTTATTGGAGTTTTTTAGGGCTTCGCCGCTCGCCCAAACTCGCGAAACCTTGTAACCTTGAGAGTCGCCATCGGGAAGTCGAGTCATTCTTATGAAAGCCCTTCACCTGAACGGAAATAGTCTGACGCTGGAAGAAGTTCGGGAAGTTGCTGTTGAACACCGTGTCGTGCTTCTCGACCCGGATGCCCGCGAAGCCGTCATCCGCGCGCGCGCCGTGGTCGATGCGCTGGTGGAAAAAGACGAAGTGGCCTACGCCATCACCACTGGCGTCGGGAAGCTCAGTGATGTCCACATCAAGGGCGACCAGATTCGCGAATTGCAGATCAATTTGGTGCGGTCGCACTGTGTTGGGGTCGGGGAGCCGCTTACGATTCCGGAAACGCGGGCCATGATGATCCTGCGGGCGAACTCGCTGGCGAAGGGATTTTCCGGCATCCGGCCGATTACGTTGGACACGCTATGCGAGATGTTGAACCGCGGCGTGACACCGGTGGTGCCGTCGCAGGGTAGCGTTGGAGCCAGTGGAGATCTGGCACCGTTGTCGCATATTGCGCTGGCGCTGGTGGGGGAAGGCGAATGTTGGGGGGAGAAAGGACTCGGGCGCATTGCGTCCGCGGATGTCTTGAAAAAGGCTGGGATTCAGCCGGTGGTGCTGGAAGCCAAGGAAGCGGTTTCGCTCATCAACGGGACACAGGCGATGCTGGCGTGTGGAACGTTGGGCGTGCTCGCGGCCGAGGTGCTGGCGGATTCCGCCGACGTGATTGCTTCGCTTTCCCTGGACGCGCTGAAGGGGACCGATGCCGCGTTTGATGAGCGAATTCACAGAGCGCGGCCGCACGCTGGCCAGATCCAGACAGCGGCGAATTTGCGGAAGCTGCTTGAGGGCAGCTCGATTCGGGACTCGCATCGCGAATGTGGCAAAGTGCAGGATGCATATTCGCTGCGCTGTATTCCGCAGGTGCATGGGGCGGTGCGCGATGCGTTGGCGTATTGTCGTTCTGTATTTGAAATAGAAGCCAACTCGGCGGTCGATAATCCGCTGGTCTTCCCCAAGAACCCCAAGCAGCCCGATGGCGAAGGCGAAGTAATTTCCGGCGGCAACTTCCACGGGGAGCCGGTGGCGTTCGCGCTGGATTTTCTGGCGATTGCCCTGTGCGCGTTGGCGGGGATTTCCGAGCGTCGCCTGGAGCGCATGGTGAATCCGGCGCTGAGCGATGGTTTGCCGCCGTTTTTGGCTCCCGGCGCAGGTCTGCATTCGGGGTTCATGATGGCGCAGGTGACGGCGGCGGCTTTGGTCAGTGAGAACAAAATCTACTCGCATCCGGCGTCGGCGGATTCCATTACGACTTCCGGGAATAAAGAGGATTTCGTTTCGATGGGCATGACCGGCGCTATTAAGCTGAGGCGCGTGGTGGAAAATACCCGGAATGTTTTGGCGATTGAGGCCATGGCGGCGGCGCAGGCGGTGGATTTCCTAGCGCCGCTGAAGCCCTCGAAGCGAGGTCAGGCGGCGCATGCCGCGATTCGCACGGCGTCTCCACCGATTGAAAAAGACCGCGTTATGTCGGGAGACTTCGAGCGGATTTCGGCTTTGATCGCGAGCGGTAGACTGGCGGATTCGCTGCGCTAGAGGGCTGTCGCGACTGGCATCATTTCCGTCCCGTTCCTGTGGTACTATTCCTGCCATTCCCGCGCATGGGGCGTTTCGCGCGGATACGGAGAAGGCATGACCGCAAGCACCATGAAGGACACGCTCGGAGTCCTACTGGCCGGTGGGGCCGGAGAACGGTTGTATCCGCTGACCCGGGATCGGGCCAAGCCAGCGGTCACGTTTGGCGGCAACTACCGCATCATTGATATCACGCTATCCAACTGCGTGAATTCGGATTTGCGCCGCGTCTACATTCTGACGCAATACAAAGCTCTTTCGCTCAATCGCCAAATCCGTGAAGGCTGGAATATTGTGGCGCGGGAAATGGGCGAGTTTATCGAAATACTTCCGCCAATGAAACGCGTGAGCGATAACTGGTATATGGGGACCGCCGACGCGGTTTACCAGAATATCTATTCGATTGGCTCGGAGCAGCCGAAGCACGTGCTGATTCTTTCGGGCGACCACATTTACAAAATGGACTACCGGAAGATGCTGCAGCAACATAACGACTGCGGCGCTGATATCACACTGGCGACGATGATGATGACCCCCGAAGATTGCGCGCGGTTCGGCGTGGTGGAAGTCGACAGCGACAGCCGGATTACGGGATTCGATGAGAAGCCGAAAGAGACCAAGCTTCGTTCTCCCTACAATCCCTCGATGGTGTCGGTCTCGATGGGGATTTACCTGTTTAATACGGATGTTCTAATTCCGGTATTGCTCAAGGATGCCGAAGATCCCTCGTCGAGCCATGACTTTGGCAAGGATATTCTGCCGAAGATGGTGGACGAGTACCGGGTCTATGCCTACAACTTCGAGGACGAGAACAAGAAGGAAGCGCTCTATTGGCGTGATGTTGGGACGCTGGAAGCCTACTACGAAGCGAATATGGATATGGTATCCGTGTCGCCGGTGTTCAATCTTTACGATGCCGATTGGCCGATTCGCACGCACCAGCGGCAGTATCCTCCGGCGAAGTTTGTGTTTGCTGAAGAGGGGCGCACGGGTACGGCGGTGGATTCCATTGTTTCGGCGGGATGCATCGTTTCCGGCGCCATAGTGAAGGGGAGCATTCTTTCACCCAACGTGCGCGTGAATTCTTACTCCGAAGTTGAGGACAGTATTTTGTTCCACGACGTGAATGTCGGACGGCATTGCAAAATCCGACGCGCGATTATTGATCGCGATGTGCATATCCCCGAGGGGACCATGATTGGGTACGATGCGGCGGCGGATAAATCCCGTTATTTCGTGACGGAAACGGGCATCACGGTGGTGACGCGCGATTATTCGTTGTTTGAGAATCCGGTGACGGTGGACTACTTTACGCCAGAGTAGCGCAGCCGCATGAATTCTTGAATTGCCGCGTAGGCGCGCGACAAAATTTCCTCGTTTGGCAAAAACACAATCCGGAAGTGTTTCGTTCCGGCGCGCTGCCCGAAGCCGCTTCCATGTACGGTGAGGACGTGTTTTTGCAGCAGGAGTTCCTTGCAGAAAACGTCATCGCCTTCCGGAATATCGATACGCGGGAAGGCATAGAACGCTCCACGTGGCGCAACGCAACTCACGCGCGGATTCGACTGGCACCACTGTACTGTTACATCCCGCCGCGAACGCATACG
>JAYTQD010000238.1:0-4282 GCA_043746935.1 Acidobacteriaceae bacterium
TTGTGTTCCGCTATCATCCCACCCCAGTGCGGATCGCCCGCGTGGAACGCGCAGTGCTCATACAACCCGCGCTCGTATGATTTCAGCAAGTCCCGCCCCACTCCCGCTGCTACCTCACCCTCGCCGGTAACCGCCAGCCACGCCAAGTATTCCTGCGCCCGCATCTTTCCCGCTAGCCACGGCCCAAACCTCGCCGCCATTAAGTCGATCTTTGCCTCGTCCGTGTATCCCATGTCGGCGAACATCGGCCGCCGATGCCCGCTGATCGTCTTCACATCGTCGAGCGTATCGTTCCAAATGGAGAACCCTTGCGGTAGGGAAACCATCTCTCAGTTCACGCAGGTCATTACTTCTTCAAGTACTGATCAAACCAACCCAAATACCTTCCCAGCCGGTCATGAATGTAACTCGGCCTCGTAAACAAATGAAACTGACCGGGATACACCACCAGCTCCGTCGGCACCCCCAACGTCCTCAGCGCCTCATACATCTGCTCCCCGCCGGCAATCGGTACGTTAAAATCTTTCTCCCCGCCCAAAAATAAAGTTGGCGTGTGAATCCGGTCAGCGTGGAAAAACGGATACGACACCTTCATCCACAAATCTTGATTCTTCCACGGCGGCGCTAGTTCATTGTTGTACTGAAGAATGTACTGGTCGCTGCCATACATGGAAATTTGGTTAGCGCTGCCCGCCCCGCTAATAGCAACCTTGAAGCGCGGATCCGAAGCGATGGTGTAGTCCGCCAGAATGCCGCCGTAACTCCACCCGCCAATGCCCAAGCGATCCGGGTCGGCGATTCCTTTCTGCACGGCATAGTCAACGCCTGCCAGTAGATCAGCCACCTCTTTGTTGCCCCAATCGGCCCAGATACTCCGCGTGAACTCAGCCCCACGCCCGCTGCTGCCGCGGTAGTTGATCGCCAGAACCACATATCCGTGCGTCGCAAAAAACTGCCGTTCCAATTGCAGAGGATACAGCCCAAAGTCCAAAGCATGTTCGTCCTGCCCGTTCGGCCCGCCGTGAATCCATAACACCGTGGGGTATTTCTTCCCAGCCTCATAAGATGCCGGCTTTACCATCATCCCGTGTATCTCCGTGCCATCTTTGCTTCGAAAGCTGATGTCCTCGACCGAGCCAAGCTGTACCTCAGCCAGCAGGGCATCGTTGTGCGCGGTCAGCTTGCGCAAGTTTCCGTTCTCAAACGAATAAATTTCCGTTGTCGATGCATCCGTAGCCGCCCCAACCGCGGCATGACCACCGTTGCTCATGCGTTCGCTTGGAACTGAGTCGCCGTGGGTCAAGCGCTCCACGTTTCCACCTCCCACCGCAACCTCGCCCAAGTACGCCCGCTGATCGTCTTCCACAAGAAACGTCAGAGCAGCGCCGTCCTGCGTGAACTCGACCTGCGACACGGCACGGTCAAGTTTCTCCGTGAGCACGCGGGGGGTGCCGCCGCTCACGGGTACAACCGCCAGACGATCCAAGTTATACGCGTTGTATTTAGGTTCAAATCCCTGAAGAAACGCCAGCGATTTCCCGTCCGGACTCCATACCAGCCGCTGCCGGTTCGGGCTATACGTTGTCAGCAGCAGTCGCGGCACAGCTCCAGCGCGCGCTTCGACCATAAAAATATCGTTCGTCCCCGTCTGATCCGGCTCCTTGGCATGATTGCTCACGAAGGCCACATGAGATCCGTCCGGCGACCACGAGGCCTCGCTTTCCTCAAAACTCTTTTCCTCGGGCTTATTGCCGGTAAGCGCTTCCAGCTTCTTGCTCTCCACGTCGAACAAGTAAAGATGTTCCGGGAACGCACCCGTCAAATAGCCTTCGATGTCTCGCTTGAAGTGATAGCGATCCATCACAATCGGTTTCGGCGCCTTCGCTTTGGCCCCGTGCGCGTCGTCAGCACTCTCATCGCTCTCCTGCATCGTCAGCAAAAGTCGTTTGCTGTCCGGGGACC
This sequence comes from Acidobacteriaceae bacterium, assembly GCA_043746935.1. Lineage (GTDB taxonomy): Bacteria > Acidobacteriota > Terriglobia > Terriglobales > Acidobacteriaceae > JANXUC01. Next base: position 1,963 of record JAYTQD010000238.1, read on the forward strand.
ACGCAAAGCTATCCAGCTCGCCCTTCACGTCGGTCAGCTGTCGCGCCGCTCCGCCACGACGGTCCAGCAACCAAACTTGAGCCTTGCCCTCTGTCGGCGCGGAAATAAATGCCAAATACTTCCCGTCCGGACTCCAGCGCGGCGAACTATCCGAGTTCGGCCCGAAGGTGAGCTGCAAGTCTTGCGTACCCTCCCAATTCACCATCCAGATAGCGCCGCGGTGCTTGTCTGCCGCACGGTCAATGCTGGTCACTGTGTAAGCAATCCACTTCCCATCCGGCGAAACCTGCGCCCCGCGTACCTGTTGCACGCGATATACATCGTCTATGCTAAGCGGACGCTTAGCTGTCGTCTGCGCAACGAGAGAGGACAAGAGAGAAAGAAGCAAGAGATGAACACGAATAGCTTGTCGAAATCGCATGTTAGGCATGGTCTACGACACGAGGGGAGCGCGTCAAGCCGCATCACCGATAGAGGGGTGCCCCGTCCTTGTCGCGTTCTTCAGCGACAGAGCCTGCCCTGAGCGAAGTCGAAGGGGCGGGGGGGTGGATGTCGGAAGATGGACCCCTTTTTCCACAATACCGCGCAATTTCCACCCCTCCCCGAAGCCATAGAATAGATGCAATCATGCCCGACTTCGTGCACCTCCACCTCCACACCGATTACTCCATGCTCGACGGCGCCAGCGACGTCGAAAAACTCTGCCAGCGCGTCAAAGAGCAAGGCATGTCCGCCGTCGCCATGACCGACCACGGCAACATGTTCGGCGCCGTCCACTTCGTCAACGCCGCCAAACAACACGGTCTCAAGCCCATCGTCGGGTGCGAACTCTACGTCTGCAAAAACGGCGACCACAACATCAAGCGCACGCCCCCAGACGGCGACACCTACAACCACCTCATCATCCTCGCCGAAAACGACGAAGGCTATCGCAACCTGATAAAAATCACCAGCGAAGCCGCCCTCGAAGGCTTCTACAGAAAACCTAGAATCAGCAAAAAATTTCTAGCGGAGCATAGCCGGGGGCTGATCGGTCTTTCCGCCTGTTTGAAGGGCGAAGTCGCCGAGCGCCTCACGGAAGGGAAGTATGAGGCAGCCCGCGCCGCCGCTTCCGGTTTCCAGGACATTTTTGGCAAAGGCAATTTCTTTCTCGAGATTCAAGATCAAGGATTGGAACAAGAGCGGAGGATTGCCGAGGATTTCTACAAGCTGGAGAAAGACGTGGGCATTCCCATGGTGGCGACCAACGACAGCCACTATTTGTGCGAGGACGATGCCCATGCCCAGGACGTAATGCTTTGCATCCAGATGGGGAAATCAATTCATGACACCAACCGGATGAAGTTTGAGGGAACGCAGTTTTTTGTGAAAAGCGCCGAAGAAATGTCGCGCGTTTTTGCGGATGCGCCGCAGCTTTTAGAGCGGACGGTAGAGATCGCCGAACGCTGCCACATGAAGCTCGAAAAACTGACGAATTCATTTCCGCAGTTTGAGGTGCCACCGGGGTTCACCACCGATTCTTATTTCGAGCACGTCACTCGCGAAGGCTTTGCCAAGCGCCTCGAAGTCTTGCGCCCGCTCGACCGCGCCGGAAAACTCAAGAAATCGTTAACCGCCTACGACCAGCGCTTGAAGTTAGAACTGGAAATCATTCAGCAAATGCAGTATCCCGGCTATTTCCTCATCGTCTGGGATTTCATCCGCTACGCCCGCGAACACAACATCCCCGTAGGCCCAGGCCGTGGCTCCGCCGCTGGCTCCCTGGTTTCCTACTCGCTCGGCATCACAGACATCGACCCCCTCCAGCACGAACTCCTCTTCGAGCGTTTTCTCAATCCAGAACGCGTCTCCATGCCCGATATCGACATCGACTTCTGCATGAACCGCCGCTCCGAAGTAATTGCTTATGTCACGGGGAAATATGGGCGGGAGAATGTCGCGCAGATTATTACGTTTGGGACGATGCAGGCTAAGGCTGCGATCAAGGATGTGGGTCGGGCTATGGATATGCCCTATGCGGATGTGGACCGCATTGCCAAGATGATTCCTGCGGTGTTGAATATTTCGCTGGATCAGTCATTGAAGGATTCGCCGGAATTGGCGAAGGCGTACGAGACGGATTCGCAGATTCGGGAGCTTTTGGATACGGCGCGAAAGTTGGAAGGGTTGGTACGGAACTCGGGGGTGCATGCGGCAGGGGTGGTAATTTCGCCGAAGCCCTTGACGGAACTTGTGCCGCTGCATAAGACCAAGAACGACGAAATTGTGGTTGCGTTTGACATGGGAGCGATTGAAAAGCTGGGGCTGCTGAAGATGGACT
>JAYTQD010000239.1:0-4277 GCA_043746935.1 Acidobacteriaceae bacterium
ACGACATCGCATGGAAACTCAATACCCGCCCCAGAAAAACTCTGGGATGGAAAGCGCCCGCTGAACTGTTCCTCCCGGAAGGAGCTTTCGACTTCGTGCCATACTGGTCACCTAAAATCAAACCTGTTGCACTTGGACCTTGAATCCACCCACCCGAGATTCTGAATGTAGAATGGAGATCAAATGCGATGAGAAGGGTCGGCCACCCGCCGACCGTTCGTGGAATGACCACATTTCCGCGGTTTGTCGACTGACAGCCGAAAGTCCAGTTCAGGTTCTGCGCCGGCGGCGACAGTTCTCTGGGCTTACTTGGCGTCGTAGGGCTTCACATTTTCCACCCGATTCGTTGCATCAATTCGGCGAATCGTGGATCGTTGCGCACACTGTCGAAGATGGGCTCGGAGTTGAGTTCGATTAAATCGGGATTGCCTTCGTCGTACGCCTTTTGCAACCATGCAAACGCCTTCTCTGTGTTAGCCGCGGCGGCGTAGATCTTTGCGATGTTGTACGGCAAAACGTATCGCGTGCGGCTCAAGTTCTCCAGCTCGGCAACGATTCCTTGCGCCTGTTTTGTCTTTCCCGCTGCCGCGTACGCCATCGCGAGCGCGGCCGACGTTTCAGTGCTTTGGTCCGCGAGGCGCACGGCGATTTCTAACTCCTGGATCGCCTGTTTGTACTTGCGCTGCTGAATCCGTACCAGTCCCATCCGCATGTGTGGCAGGAAGTGGTGGGGGCTAATCTCCTGGGCGCTCTGTAAGACAGCGACGGCTTGATCGTATTTTCTTGCCAGATACAAAATCATCGCCGCCGACGAGCCGACTACCGGCGAGAGCGGATCGATTTGATAGGCTTTCTGCGCCGTTGCTATCGCTTCGTCGGGCCTTCCCATCGACATCAGGAATTCCGCATACCAGTAATAAACGATGGCTTGCGCGGGATCCAGTTCAAGAGAGCGCTGAAAGTCCTTTTCCAGTCCTTGCCAGTCCCAGTCGTGCAAGCGAACATGTGCCAGGGAACCGTGGGCTTCGCCGAGTTCACTGTCCAGATCGAGAGCCTTCCTGGCAGCCCCTTTGGCTTTGCGGAAAGTCTCCTTCGCCGGCACCATGCCACGGCATGCCAGCATGACGAATGAGTCCGCGATTCCGGCGTAAGCTACGGCGTATTCAGGACTCCGCTGGATGGCTTCCTCATAATGAGCAATGCTCTTCCGCATGCCGTCTTCGGTACGCTTGTTCCACCAATGACGGCCTTTTAGATACGCCTCGTAAGCCTCCGGTGAAACTTGCTGGGCCGCGGCGAGCCGTCGCTCTTCTCGTGGGGTTAGCTTCACGCGGACTTCACGGGCGATCGCGAGGGCCACTTCGCTCTGCAACTTCAAGATGTCGTCGAGGCTCCGTTCATAATTCTCCGCCCATACGTGCGTCTCATCGCTCACCTGGATCAACTGTGCCGCAATCCGTACGCGTCCCGCTTCTCGTCTAACGCTTCCTTCCAAAACGTACGCAACCCCTAACTCTCCACCAATCTCTCGAATGCTTTTCTTGGTCCCCTTGTACCTCATCGCCGAGGTCCGCGCGATCACTCCCAGGCGGCCCGGATTCAGGCGGCTCAACTGCGTGATCATCTCCTCCGTGAGGCCGTCGTTGAAGTACTCCTGCTGGACATCGTTGCTCAAATTTTCAAAAGGCAGCACGGCGAGCATCAGCTTCCCCGATGTCGTAGGCTGCGGTTGCGCCCCCGTTTCCGTCACCTTCGCCACGAAGCGATAACCTCTCTTCGAGACGGTGACGATGTATTCCTGCCCGTTGCTGCCATCTGCCAGAGCTTTGCGAAGCAGAAAAATGGTGCGCGTGAGGCTGCCTTCCTCCACGAAAGCGTCCTGCCAGACCTCCTTCAGCAACTCTTCTTTCTTGACCACGTTGCCCGCTTTTTGGACCAGCAGCAGCAGAGCGTCAGCGGCTTTGGGGGAAAGGGGAATTGCCTTGTCGCCACGGTAAAGGACACGCCCGGCAGGGTCCAGACGGAAGCGGCCGAATTCGTAGAAGCACTGATTCGCCACCTCAAAGCCCCCAAGAAGAAATTGGTAAGAAAAATATCAGGTTCAGGGAAGGACTTCCAGCCACTTCGAACGCTATACCTGACAGATATGAGATGTCGGTTTCGGAGCCGAGCATTCGATGTCTAACTGTAACCGCCGTCATTGGAGGACAGACCATGCTGTTCCATAGATTTCAAAAGCAACTACGTAAGGCCACGCTGTTGGTCACCGCGACCACCGCTTGCTTTTTGGCGCTTACCACACCATATGCCGTCGCCGACGATGATGACAGGTATTTGTTCATCTGTGCAGGCGATCAGGCCCGCACCGCGCCCGACTTCCTGGCGGTGATCAACTTCGATTCGGAGTCTAAAGACTATGGCAGGGTCGTCACCACGGTTCCTTTTGCCGCTCCCGACGCTACCGGCAACGAACCCCACCATATCGGACTGTCGCATGACGGGAGAGTGGTGGCTTGCGGGGGCTTGCTGAGCGTCCTAAAGGGCCAGAAGGAAGTCTTCTTCTTTGACGTCTCCAATCCTCGCGCACCGAAATTCATCTCAGCGGCTGACCCGCCACTTTCCGCCATTACCGACGAATTTCATACCCTGCCCGAAGGCGGCTTTCTCATCACCATGATGGGCGGCGCTCAGGGTCACGCTCCCGGCCGGGTGGCGGCGTTTGACAAGAATCTGCAACTGTTGAAGGAGTATCCCGACAACCCGCCAGCCGACGGTTTCAACCCTCATGGCATCGCGGTGCGGCCCGGACGCAATCTGATGGTCACCAGCGACTTCGTCTGTCCATCTACCACCCTCGACGCCATGCCCGGCGGCATCGATTTCCGGGGCAGCATCCGTATTTGGGACTACCGCCACAAGCAGATCGTGCGTACGGTGAAGCTTCCGGGCACGGTCGGGACAATCGACGTCAAACTCATCCCCCACGATTCGCAGGCGCGCGCATTCACCGCCGGAATGCTCGACGACCATCTTTATCTCATCGACACGCAACGCGGTACCGCGAAATCCGTGTTCGATTTCGGCACCATCGCGGCCGGGGGCTGGCCGCAACTGATGCGAGTGACCCGCGACGGTCGCCGCCTGTTTGTCTCCATGAACCAGGCCGGCAAGATCGCCATGTTCGACATCTCGAATCCTGACCGGCCGCGCCTGCTCAAGGCGCTCGATCTGGGCCAGGGCTCGGGTCCGCACTACATCGCTTTGAGCAAGGACGAGAAGCGGCTGGTGATCAGCGACTACTTCCTGAACGAAGACAACTTTGGCAAGGTCCACGCCGAAGGCGACCACAAAATTCACGTGGCAAAAGTTCTGCAAAACGATCTGGTGCTGGACCCGCGCTTTGATCTCGACTTCAACGCCGCCTTCTCAACCGGGCCAGCCCGCCCGCATGGGATCGCGATCAAGTAGAGCAATCGCCAGATCCCCGCGAAATCGCGAGGGTTCGGCAATCTCAATAATTTCAGAAAGACAAGTCTCAAAGTAAGGATGGCTAAGTCAATGAAGAGAGAAAATCACACGACTACGAATGCGCCTGCCTCGAATTAAGGCTGATTCTTATAGCTGAGAAATGCTTGGATACAACTTATTTAAATTATTGAATTCTTTCCTCAGTTGAGGCGCATACACTGTCTTTGGATATCCGGCTGGAAGACCTGCAAGTGTGGCGATGACGTCGTTTATTTCAACCTAAGAGTGAAGCAAAGCTTTTGGCAGGTGGCTCCTGCATTTTCTTTGAGCAGGTGAGCGTAGTCAGGATTTTGAGCGTCGCACTGATAACACACGTCGCAGGCGTGCGACGAGTCATCAGCGTACACTCCCTGACCGTTACTAACTGAAACTGCCGGATCGATAAAACCCATGTCTGGGTTTTGGTTCCTACCGCCAATCATGTCAAGCATCTTCGGATACGCGCTGCGGACATGAAGGTCACAGGCGTCATTGTCGTCCGGGGCCTGCATTACGATTTGAAGGGTGTCTGTATTGTCCAGCAACGCCTCCGGGTTGCCGCAATTCGTTGCATTGATAGGCGAGTGGGGTTTGGGAGTGCATTTTGCCAAGTTCAGTTTTTGCGGTCCGTTCTCATAGTGAAGTACAACGCCAATGCTGTAGTGCCCCCCTCTAGAACTGGACACAGAAGTTAAGTAGTCTTGGGGCCTCCGCCAGGAGGCGAGCATGTCAAGAAAGCCGCGAGTCCAGAGAACAGCAGAAGAGAAGTG
>JAYTQD010000240.1:0-1567 GCA_043746935.1 Acidobacteriaceae bacterium
GACCCATCCGCAATACCGACCTCAAGTCATATGGCATGCGGGTTTGCCGCGAGTCGCGGCTTCCGTGATATCCGGCGGAGGACCTTGATAAGGGGACAGACTGCGGTCCCCACGCATTGAGTTGGGCGTCGAAAATCCGTCGCTCTACACCATCGAATGAAGACCTACACATTCCTCCTGTCATGCTCCTTCAGGATTCAACGGTCGTTCATCGAAACGGAGGTAGAGTCAGATCCTGGTGAGCGAGCCACGGACGTCGTACCCACAGAGGCTGCTCTGTTGGCACTTCGGGCTGGCATTGAGGCCGTGTTGGGCGAACAATATTCAATCTCTTCAATCTCAATCGATGGCGAGTCAGATGACCTTCCCGGCGTTGAGAACGAAGACTCCTAGAAATCTCATTCACTTCGCAGCGAGCAACTGATGGACTACTTTCAAGGCGTTGTGACCGAGTACTTGCGTGCCAAGAGGACGCAGTTCGTAAACACCGAATACATGATCAATCTTGATCCGGACGGAATCTACCAAAAGGACCGGCACTGGTACTGCGATGCCATTGCAATCGACTTCGCGGACTCCACAGTACATCTTTGCGAGGTCCCGTACTCGAAGACACTCCAGTCGCTTCTCAATCGCTTACAGGCATGGTGCAACCATTGGCCGGGAGTGGTTGCGGCCATTCGGAGAGACAGTGCGCTAAAGGGTGAGTGGCAGGTGGTTCCAAGGCTATTCGTTCCGGACAAGCAAAAGGGCGACCTCACGAAGCGAGTCTCGGGACTGAATGGCCTAAAGAAGACACCACCCAAATGCCCCACCCAATCATCACGCCTCTGGAGCAAGTACTTCCATGGAAGTACCGCTCATGGAATGGCAGGTCGTTCGTCGAAGGCAGCGACGCCTTTCGAGAAACAAGCGTTGAGAAAAATCAATGACTTAGCCATTCGGCTATTGCGCGCAAACATGCAGCAGCCTCTGACAGTTCAGTAAAAGTGGCGTGTAGGACTGGCGAAATAAGTCACTCCTTCGAACGGGATAGCGGGGGCAGCTACAAACCGCCAAACCGATTCACCAATGTCGATGACGTCACCCAGGACCACGCTAACCCGCGGGCAATATGCACCTTTGCAACATTGGTCTTTTGCGGCACCGCATTCCACTTTGCCACACCGAAGGCCCGCAGTGTTTCTTCGGCGCGAATTGCCGCAGCGGGCCGATTACTACGCTAACCACCAATGGAGCGGTGGCCGAAACGCTGCGCATTTTGGTTACCGCTCATGTCGAAAGTTCCACCTGCATTCTGTGTTTTTTCGTCGGCAAGTTCGCGCTTGACCATACCCGCCAAAGCCGTGAGTCGGTGATGGATGGGCGAAGGTCAATTTGCGATTGCTACAGACATGGTGGACCAGCCATCCCGTTAACGCAGTGATCATGGCCAACCAGAAGCAGTCGCTCGCGAGTAGGACCGGAGAACAGCCACCGCCGGCTCGCGGCCATGCCAATCAAGCGGACTCGTCTCCTCATGCCGCAATAGGACCGGCCAAGGTAGCACAGTCCATTACCGCCGTAC
>JAYTQD010000241.1:0-1565 GCA_043746935.1 Acidobacteriaceae bacterium
CGAGACTCTCCTTAACCACGATACCGCCGGAGATCCGATCACCGGACTGAAGTGGACCCGCAAGACGATAGAGAATATCGCCGAGGTTCTTCAGGAAGCGGGCCTTTCGGTCTCGGCCGATACTGTCGTTCGTCTCTTGTACGACGCGCATTTCTCTCTGCGTGTCAACTGCAAGCAGATCGCTGCAAGCAGATCGCTGTCGCCACAAAGTAGAAATGCCCCCCTTTCCGAGGCTGCGGAAAAGTGCGTGTTAGTCTGGGCCTGCCGGTGAAGCGGAGACGGGCTCTGGTGGCGACCAACCCGATCAAGGAATAGCCGGCCGGAACTCATCCTGACGATGGGTAGGTCGCGTTCCTCCCGACGCGTTCTCGGGCTTGGGTTGGAGTCGATGGGCGGGAGGCCGTTGCTCCAGCCCAAGCTTGGGTTCACACCCCACATCGGACGGGTAGATTCCGCATTCCTCAAAAAACGCAACCTGAGATCCTCAGGTTTGCCTGGGTTGGTGAAGGGAGTTAGGCGGAGAAGAAATCGGCGCAAACTCACCAGAGCGAAACAAGATCCCGGCCGACCAGCCGGACGCGCGGTGAGTTTCCCTGTTATGGGCGCCTTTTGGCTTCGCGCCTCTCCCCTGCCCGGGTGCAGCGGTGGCCTCCCGGCAGCCGGTCGTTTCCGTGGCCTTGCGCGCCTTCAGTCTTCTTCGTCCCGTCTGCGGCCTGAGCTCTTTCCCGCCCGCCAGATCGGGGGCGCGTCCTTCAAATCGAAGTTCTAATTCCAGTCGCTGCCGCGCTTGGTCTGCCGGCGCGGCGTGGTCTTGGCTTCCACCGGCGCCGGCGAAGGTTTTCCCGCACAGAGTCCCACCGTCAAGTAGCGCTCTTGAAAGCGCACGGCGATCGATCCGTCAAGCCGCTTTTCCACCCGCACGTTCGCCTTACGCAACCCAGCGACGATTGACGAGTGCTCGATCTGATAGAACTCACTATCGATTCGTATCGTGTAATCGTTGCGCACCTGCCGCGTCTCCACATGGCTTAACGATGCCGCCAGGTTGGTGCTCTTATCCAGCTTGCGGTGGGCGTCGTCGCTGTTGGCCGGCGCCACCGTCAGTTCCCGCTCCCACCACACCAGATACTCCTCCTCCAGATATTGGTTGGCTTGTTCGATCGTCTTCACCCCGGCTACCCGCATCCCCTTCACCAACCGGTCTTGAGCCGTCCCGAAATTTCTCTCCACCCGCCCTTTGGCCTGCGGAGAATGCGCCGCTTTCCAGGTGATCCCCAGTTCCCGCAACGCCCGCCCGATCTGCGTCGGCGGCATTTCCACCGCGTCTTTGTCCACGCCAGGTTCATCGCGTTTGCGCTTCTCCGCAGTCTGAAAAAGGCTCGCTTTGTCCGTATAGAACGCCAGCGGGCGACCGAACTTCTCCACGTAACTCCACACCAGCTTCATATTCTCTTCCGTAGAATCGTGCCGCACGAGGCGCGCATACAACCGGCTGGTAGCGTCGTCGATCATTGCGATCAGATACAGCTTCTCTCCCCGGCCCTCCAACCAGTCGTGCTCGCTGG
>JAYTQD010000242.1:0-26229 GCA_043746935.1 Acidobacteriaceae bacterium
TGTATCCGCAATTTGCGCGCGGACTTGAAGGTTGAACAGAAAGAAAAAGTTCCCGTGCAGGTGTACGCGAGCGCCGAGATTCGCGCGCTGGTGGAGCAAAACCGAGGCGCTGTGGAGCGGCTGGCTGGCGCGGAAAAAGTAACGTTTGTGGAAGCGTCGCTGGCCAAGTTGCCGGGGGCGCGCAGCACGGCACGCTTTGAAGTGCGTGTTGTTTACGAGAAGAAGATTGATGTGGAAGCGGAGCGCGTTCGTCAAACGAAAAACTTGGAAGGTTACGACAAGGAAGCGGGAAACATCGAGCGCCAGCTGGGGAATGTGCAATTTCTTTCGAAGGCTCCCGCGCAAGTGGTGGACAAGATGCGCCAACGGGCCCAGGAGCTGGTCGTCTTGCGCGAGAAAACTCGTACAGCTTTGAACGAACTCAAGTAGAGATCATGGACTGGAACAGCCGCCGACTAACCGCCATTATCGAGAACGCCCTCCTGGAAGATCGCGCCACGCGGGATGCCACGAGCTACTCCTGCATTGATGCACAGCAGAGAGCGTCGGGCACGGTGCTGGCCAAACAAGACTGCGTGCTTGCCGGAGTAGGTTGTATCGCGCGAATTCTCGATGTTTATGCGGCGCTCGACGGTGCTGTGGTTTCTCACTATGGAATTTCCAGCCACCCTTCAATTTTTGATGGAGTGCGCTTACATAAGGGCGATCCCGTCGCCGTGATTCAGCATAACGCGCGGGTGCTGCTTTCCTGCGAGCGTGTTATTTTGAATTTCTTACAGCGCATGAGCGGCGTGGCCACGATGACGCGTAAATTTGTAGACGCCGTCGCAGGCACGAAGACCAAGATTCTGGATACGCGCAAAACCGCCCCGGGCTGGCGCACCCTCGACAAGTACGCGGTCCGCTGTGGCGGCGGCACCAACCATCGCCTCGATCTTTCCGATGGAGTGCTGATCAAGAACAATCACATTGCGTTGGCGGGTAGTGTGGTCGAAGCTCTGGAGCGCACCCATCGCAACCGGCGCGGCACGCAGCCCATCGAAGTGGAAGTCCGCAATCTTGAAGAGCTCGAACTCGCGCTCCAGCACGGCGCGGAAGCGATTCTGCTGGACAATATGTCTGTCGACGCTGTGCGTGCGGCTGTCGAGCGCGTCCATAAACTCGAGCGCCCTTTGCCGCTGGAGTGCTCGGGCGGCATCCGTCTCGAGAACGTGCGCGCTTATGCGGAAACAGGAGTGGATTTTATTTCCGTTGGAGCACTGACGCACTCCGCACCCGCGGTGGATATGAGCTTGCGGATGGTTCCGGTGTAGCGCCACCACAGTATTTCCCTGCGCTTGGTTCTGCGGCCCGATTCGCGCATAATCCTTAGATCGCACCCTCCACCTCAACCCGTGCTCCCAGGAACGCATCCACGCAGGACACGCCCGACATTCGTCTGGGCCGCATCGTTCGCCTGCTGAGCGATAATGCCACCGTTGTGGTGAGCGGGACGAAAATTGCCGCTGAGCTGGGTGCCAGCCGGTCGGAAGTGTGGCGGCTTATTCGGCAACTACGCGCGAACGGCGTTGCCATTGCGGGTCATCCTTCCATTGGCTACCAGCTCGAAGCCATGCCGGATTTGCTTTTGCCGGAAATTCTGGCGCCGCTGCTTTCGGGAACGATGTTTGCGGGGCAAGTGCATCATTATTTCCGCGCTGATTCGACGAATGTTCTTGCTTTGGAAGCTGGCGCCGCGGGAGCTCCGGAGGGCAGCGTATTCCTGGCAGAGGAGCAGACGGCGGGGCGTGGGCGCGGTGGCCACACCTGGCACTCAGCACGCGCGGTCGGGATCTATTGCTCTGTGCTCCTGCGCCCGCAACTCCCGCCGGCACAGGTTCTCCTGCTCGCGCTGGCGGCGGGACTGGTGGTGCGATCCGCGGTTGTTGAAGCTACTGGACTCGAAGCCGATTTGAAGTGGCCCAACGACCTGCTGCTGGGGAAGAAGAAATTCTGCGGTATTCTCACGGAAATGCATTCCGAAGCGACCCGCGTGCGCCATGTGGTGGTCGGCTTCGGCCTCAACGCAAACCACGATTCTTTTCCCGACGAGTTGCGCGCAGAGGCCACGTCTATTTACCTGGAGTCCCGCACACGGTGCTCCCGCGTCGAACTTGTCGCGGCTTTGCTAAAATCGCTGGACCGGGAGTATCGGGCGTTGGTGTCGGAACCCGAGTCGCGCGAGTCGATCCTGCAACGTTTTCAGGAACACTCTTCCTGGACGAACGGCTGCGCGGTGCGTATCGACGACATGGATAGTTTTACAGGCATCACTGAAGGTTTGGATGCTCAGGGATTTTTGTTAGTGCGCACGCCACAAGGCCTGCGCACCGTGATTTCGGGAACTGTGCGCCGCCAGTAAGTAAAAGAGGATTGAGTTCATGCTGTTAGTCGTCGACGTAGGAAACACCAACACGGTTCTCGGGGTCTTCAAGCGCGCCGCTGCGGACGCGGTACAGCAGTACGAGCGTCTGCTCGCCAACTGGCGCGTCACCACTAGCAAGACGCAGACCGTCGACGAATACGGTGTCCTGTTCCGCAATCTGTTTTCCATGGCGAACCTCGAAGTCAGCGAGGTGCACGGTATCGTCATTTCCTCGGTTGTACCGCCGCTGGATACGACCTTGCGCGCGGTATGCGAACGCTATTTCAGTCTAAAGCCGCTTTTCATTGAGCCCGGAATCAAGACTGGGATGCCTGTGCTGTACGATAATCCGGCGGAAGTTGGGGCGGATCGCATCGTGAATGCCGTTGCTGCTGTCGAGAAGTACGGTGCGCCGTGCATTGTGGTGGATTTTGGCACGGCGACTACGTTTGATTGCGTTTCGCCCAAAGGGCAATACATGGGCGGGGTTATCTGTCCTGGAATTGGAATTTCAGCGGACGCGCTTTTCGAACGCACGGCGCGTCTGCCGCGCGTGGACATCCGCAAACCCTCGCGGGTCATCGGCTCTAATACGGTGGGCAGCTTGCAGTCTGGGCTTTACTACGGCTACCTCGGGTTGGTTGACGGCATTTTGGAGAATCTCCTGAAAGAAATGGGCGCGAAGACTAAGGTGATCGCCACGGGAGGGCTTGCGCCGCTAATTGGCCCTGCGTCCAAGCACATCGCTCAAGTCGACGACCTGCTCACGCTCGAAGGTCTGCGCATCATTTGGGAGCGGAATGCTGCGCCGCGCGCCGCTTCCGGCAAGCCTGCGCCGCCGCGCAAGCCCGCGCCGGTTTACTAAGGGCTCTCCCGCCTTGGAGAAGACGCGGAGATAACACAGAGACAACGTGGACAACTACTTCAATTACTTCACCGAAATCGAGGAGCATTTTCAACGGCATCGCAGTTCCACGCTGCTGCTCTCCACGCTCGACTGGGCGCTGATTGAGACTTGGAAGGACGCGGGGATTCCGCTCGAAGCCGTGCTGCGGGGCATCGATTCTACGTTCGAGCACTACGCCCAACGACCGGCACGCTCGCGCAAAATCAACGGATTAGCTTTCTGCTCGCAGGAGGTGCTGACCGCTGCCGAAGATATGAAAGAGGCGGCGGTCGGTACGGCGAAACCGGCTGCCACCGCCAAGGGTATTGAGGCGAATGAAATCGTGGCGTTCTTACTTAAGAACGCAGAACGCATGGAGTCGGCCAAGCTGCCAGAAGGAGCAACCGCCTCTCCGCGCGCTGCCGCCGCTGAAACCGCTAGAACACTGCGCGAGTTGGCGAACACGGTTGCAGCGGTTCCCACGTCGAACTTGGAAGATTTGGAGCGCCGCCTCACCGTGCTGGAAGAGAAGTTTTTTGCCGTCCTGCTGGCCGCGGCCCCGGACGAAATGCTGGTGCAAGTCCGCGCCGCCGCCGACCGCGAGCTCGCTCCCTACCGGCGAAAAATGCCATCCGCGCAAATTGAGCAGCTGCACAAGCAGTTCGTCAACAAGCGACTGTTGGAGCAGCATGCGCTACCACGGCTCAGTTTGTTCTACATGTGATACGAAAAGAAAAACCCGCCAGAGAACCGTTATGTCCCTGGCGGGGACTACCTAGCTGAAGCCGCTTCCCCCCGAAATTAGCCCCTGCTCGGTAAGTTTAAGAATGCAATGTATGTGAGGGCCGCCCCTTCGTTTGCTGTCTGGCACCCTCGTCCGGGGCGTCACCGCCCTCGGTACGCTTTAGTAAAAGCAAGTCGTGTGCCAACTCGTGGGCGCGAGGCCAGCATGCAAGCTTGCGGAGGGTAAATGATTGATATCCGGAAACTTAGCGGTAAAGCGGAAGCCAAGCTCGAGATTTAAATCGTGGGCTGACTTGCTGCGCGATCCTATCCGACTCGTGTGCGTCTATCTAGTCGGATAGTCCGGAGCGGATCGTCCGGAGCAGCGTCGAGAAACAGGTATGCTAGAAGAACCGCGTTGGAGCCCAAACCTCTCTTGAAATTAACCGTCGAAAAATTGATCATCGAAAAACTCGTATATGGCGGCGATGGCTTGGCGCGTTTGCCTGCCGACGCTTCAGGGAAAGGTAAGGCCGTCTTCGTTCCTTTCGTGCTGGCCGGAGAGGAAATTACGGCCACTCTTACCGAACAGCGTCCTGGCTTCGCCCGCGGACGTATGGATTCCGTGGCGCGTCCCTCCGCCGAACGCGTGCTCCCGCCGTGTCCTCACTTCGGTACTTGTGGTGGATGCCACTACCAGCATGCGAACTATGGCGAGCAGTTGCGAATCAAAACGGAAATCCTTCGGGAAAATCTGCGCCGTCTCGCCAAGCTGGAATTGCCAGCCGAGATCAAGGTTCACGCCGCCGAGCCGTGGAACTACCGCAATCGTACGCGGCTGGCGCTGCGGCAGCGGGGTGAATTGAAAAACGGTGGATTCACATTGGGTTATCGGCGGATCGCATCGGAAGAGATTCTCGCCGTGGAAAGCTGCCCCATCAGCTCACCGTTGCTACAGCAAGCCATGACCGCTTTGTGGAAGTTGGGTCGCAACGGGCAGGTTCCGGTGTCGCTGCAAGAAGTGGAGCTTTTCGCCAACGCGGACGATACCAAGCTCCTGATGAGTTTCTACCGGCTCTCTAAAACTTCTGGTCCCGAGGCTGATCTAGAGTCATTTGTTACTCAACTCAGAGCCGAGCTGTCTGCGCTGGAAACCGTTGCGCTGTTCGGCGCGCGCCGCCACCATCACAAGGGTCAGGAAGCGGAAGACGAAAAGCCACAGATTCTTGCCGGACCCGGCTCTCTCACTTACAACGTCTCCGGCTTCGCCTACGAAGTCAGCGCGGGAGCGTTCTTCCAAAGCAACCGCCATCTGCTGTCCGAGTTAGTTGGGATCGTCACGGGTGGCCGCACTGGCGGCACGGCTCTGGACCTCTACGCAGGCGGAGGCCTGTTTTCCTTGCCGCTGGCCGCGCAGTTCCAGCGCGTGGTTGCCGTGGAATCCTCTCCAGCGTCGTTCCGCGACCTACGCCGCAACCTCCCGCCCCACGCCAAAGCCGTGCGATCCACAGCGGAAGCGTATTTGCAGGACGCAGGCAAAAAACTTCGCCCGGAGTTCATCGTCGTCGATCCTCCCCGCACTGGTCTCGGCGCAAAGGCGGCGCGAAGTCTGGCGGAGTGCCACGCTCCTCGCATTACGTATGTTTCCTGCGATCCGGCGACCTTAGCGCGCGATCTTGTAGTTCTGGCGGAGGCTGGGTACCAGGTCGAGCAAGCCCACTTAGTCGATCTTTTTCCGCAGACTTATCACTTGGAGACGGTGCTGCAGTTGAGGCTCTCGTAGCTCAGGGAAGTCGCTTTATTTCTCTGTTGTCTGTCATACAGGCAAACCTCCTGAAAGAGGTCGTAGTCGGGAATGAGAGCGAGGGGCACCAATCCTCATTCGACAGGCTCAAATAACTTTGCTCTTGACGGGATTTGCGCTTCGATCTCCTGCAGGATCTTCTTGGCCCTCTCGACGATACTGGATCTTTGCTGAGCCCGTGCAATTTTCAAATCCATGCCGATGGCTCCAATGATTTGCCCCGAGAGATCGTGAAGCGGCATGGTGACATCGAACCCATCGCTCTCTCGTTCCACAGATGGTGCACCTGTTCGCATCGGGTCTAGTTCATCCTTGTCGCACTTCTCGCCGACGTCCTTGGGCTGGCTGGCAGCGATTGTCGAGCACCCTCCGGGAGACTGAACCGCTATTTCAACACTGGTAATGTCGGAGTGTTTTGCAAGGGTATCCTCGACAAGTCTCTGGGCAAATATCTTCGATTTAGACGCGGATTTAGATGCGGCAGCCCACTTGGACGCAAAAGACGGCGCGCCTAGGGGCCCGAGTGTCGCCAGGATGGCCGACAACAAGGCAGCGAGAGACATTCGGTAACGTAACGTCATTAGGAACCTCTATTGTTTCGTTGAACACCACAACTTTTACTCCACTGTTGGCACTTGTTCGAAATTCAAGTTTATCCGGAGCAATTTTCGCTTCGCCAGACGCCAACAGAACCTGCCGCTTGGCAAACAGGCCTGCCGGTGGATCGCGCTGCGACCGCCGTCAGGCCCCTTTCGAAAGAAAAGCGCGTGTTATGTTTTCCTAGGCTCTTCCATCGAATCGCCTTCCTTCACTTGAATTCGATGCGAATCAGTTCACTCTTTTCCCCAGTGTCTAAGTCCACGGTAAGAATGTTGCCGACACCCGGGGCATACCACTTGGCCTCGTGGAGACTTGGTTCCAGGGGCGTGGTCTCTAGGGTTTTCAGGCAATTCGTGAATGTTCCGGCGGGTACCGTGATCGTGTCGGACAAGCCTGCCACGTTGCCGAAGTCCTCGGCATTTTCCAGATCGAATTCCTGGCGGTAGAAATCGCCGATGGCCGGATGTGCTTTCATGACGATTCCCGGCCTAGCTTGGCTCTCGCCTGCAACGAACGTGCCAGCCAGGGTCGTGGGCCTGCCTCCGATCAATTCCTCCGTGTTCTCACCGAAGTACCACACATTCCCATCCTTATCTTGAGCGAGCCAGTCGAATGTGTCCTCGGTGAGATCCCCGTTGGTGGTCACGGTGTCGTGGATTTCCACTGTTGTCACGCCGAGAATCTGTTTGGTGTTATGAGTGACGAAGAATTCGGTGTGCACAAGACCTCCCGCAGACTGGCCCTCGTAGATGTAGTTCGTGCCTGGTACTAACGGGAAGTACGGATTGTCAATTCTGTCGACGAAGTTCGCCGGATCGATAACCGGGTCGTAAGGTTGTCGACCCAGTCGCGGACACGCCCCCTGCCGCACGGAATGCTGGGCTCGGCATTGGTCCTGGGCGTTCTTGGCATCCACGGGTGCTTGCTGTCTGCACGCTTTGCGTTGCGCGGGATCGGCGATGTTGTCGCACTTTCCCAGAGCCAGCAGCAGGTCGCTCTCAGCCGCCACTTGACAAGATTGCAAGGCGGTTTGAGCTGTCAGTTTACAAAAATTCTTTGCACCCTGTGCCCAGATTGCGCTAGAGGTGAGTCCGAGAACCGACAAGATAAGAAGCAAACGGAATTTCATTGGTGTGTCCTCCGAGAAGCAGGGTTATCAACTTCCTGATGCAGGCGAAGTGGCAACTCACTCGCGATCCTAGCCTGCGGCACATGAACGGAACATGAACCGCGTGTCGGTCGCTGCGAACTGCTTGTGTACACATTTGCGGCTGGAGGGCTAGCGTCGAGGCAGGAAGAATCAGGAATATGTGCTATCGGTTTCAGCGGAGCATTACAATTCAAGCCGACCATGGTGGGCCTCGGCGATCCAGCGCGCGATGGGAAGGCCGAGTCCAGCCCCGCCCTCGTTCGGAGTTTCTGCTCGTGACCGCGCCGCATCCACACGATAAAAACGCTCGAAAATATGCGGCTGGACCTCCGGGGGTATGCCGTCCCCCGTGTCGGTGACCGTGATGGCGCATCCCGTGTCGCGCGACTCCAGCGCAATCCGGATGCCGCCTCCGTCCCGTGTGTACTTGATTGCCTTATCCAGCAAGTTCCACAGCATCTGTCGCAGCAAGCCTTCGCCCCCGCGAAATAGCGTGTCTAGAAAGCGGTGCTACCTGAAGCTGCGCAGATTCTGAGAAGCAAGCCCGGCGGAAGCGCGCGTAGTCTCCGCCACGAGCTCATCGAGATAGAACTCGGTATTTTGCAGGCTCGGGTGCCCTGCGTCGGCGCGTGCGAGCGCAAACATGCTCTTAACGACCGCTTGAATTCGTCCGGTTCGAAACCGCTTTCAGTCGCCCAAGAACTGAATTCCCGGCAGGACTTGGGTCCCTTCCTTCTGCACGGCGATGAGACTGCCGGGATCGAGACCGAGCAGGCGCAAGATCGTGGGCGCCACCTGCGCCGTCTCGACCGGGCTGTAGACGGTCGTGGGCGCCATCGCCGGATGAGCCACGAGCATCATGACGGTAGTGTCGTCATGAGCGAAGCCGCCATGGTCCGCCACCTTGTCCTTGACGTCGGTATAAACGACACCGGCATTGGGTGCGACGATGATATTGGGCGTGCGCGAACCTTCGGGGGTTGCCGGATCGCTGAACATCAGCGCCAAGTAGCGGCCGTAGAAGAACTGGCCGCCATTGGCACCGATCAGGGCGGCATTGGCCTCGAGCAATGCCACCGCTTTTGCGGTGGCGGTGGGACTGTTGTTGCGGAGCCAGAGCAACGAGCTATCGTCCTCGAGCGCCTGCACCACCGGGAATTTTTTACCGACGCCGCCCGGGCTGAGAATCGAAGAAGGCGGCTGGCCGGCGGGAGCATCCGCCGGAATGCGGAGAAGCCGTTTCGGATTGATCGGCGATTGGCCGTGCTTGGCGCTGATGATGATCACGGTCTGTTGGTAAAGTCCCCGGCTCTTCAGCTCAGCCACCAGCTTGCCAATCGCCGCGTCTACGAATTGAATTTCGCCGAGCAACGGCTTGGACGGCGTACCAACGCCGTCGGTATAGCCGCCAACCTCGTTGATGCTATTCTCGACAAGCTTCTGACCGACACTCACCACCTGGAAATTCATGCCGAATACGTTCGGTACCCTCCGGAGCGCAGTGCCATCGTGATTCATTCCGTCGATCTCGTTGAGGATGGCCTGTACCTTGAGGCTGTCATAGCACTGGATATTGGCGAAGCTTTCGGTCCAGGTAGAGAACACAGCGGACTGATCCGGAAGGGGATCGCAGTTCATCAGCTTGACCTGCGGCAACGGCACTGGAATCGAACTGATCTCGGGACCGTAGAAATCGTCGACGCCATGCCCGCTGCGGCCGTTGGTAAGTTCGTATGCCGGATTCCTGTCGGACCAGGCGGTGTAGCCGCCGGATGCCTGCACAACTTCGAACAGCGTATTCACCCGGATGAAACTATGCGGGTACACGGGCGCGCAATTGTTTTTGGGATCACGCGGCAGGTAATCCGGATTGATGCCGCCACCGGCGTCGAGCCGGGTTAGATCAATGTCTATCTCCTCGTCGAATCCGATTTGCGTACCGACGACGCTGGGGCAAAGGGCGGCACCGCCGGGGATGCCGTAGGGCGTCGTCTTCGCGGGTGGCGACAACGAGCGATCATAGCTTACATCGTAGAATAGACCGGTCGAACGCGGTGAGCCGCCGGTCACCAGGGCCGTCAGGCCGGGGAAGTCATCTGACGGCCGCGAGGTCGATGTCTGGGTGTAGATCGCGCCATGCTCACTGAGCACGGAAAGATTCGGGCAATAGGGAGCGCCGCCATTAATGCCGACAATGCCCCTGGCGCAGTTGGCAAAATCGAGGGCGTGCATGCCGTCGATGCTGATCAGCAAGACATAGTTGACGCCGAATCCAGCTCCGGCAGGGGCGGGGTGAGCGGCCGCAAGTCCCA
Source organism: Acidobacteriaceae bacterium (assembly GCA_043746935.1). Taxonomy (GTDB): domain Bacteria; phylum Acidobacteriota; class Terriglobia; order Terriglobales; family Acidobacteriaceae; genus JANXUC01. The sequence continues at coordinate 9,880 of JAYTQD010000242.1, forward strand.
GCACCATGGCGCCGAGCGCAACGCAAGATAGCAGCTTGCCTAAACGGATTTTCATTGGTGTGTCCTCCGAAAGTAGAAATCATTGACTTCCTGATGCAGGCGAAGTGGCAGCTCACGCGCGATCCTAGCTCGAGGCACATGAACGGAACATGAACCACCCGCCGGGCAGCTGCGGACTCCGTGGGTGCGAATCTGTGGCAGGGGGGCTAACGTCGAGGGAGGAAGACCAGGAATGTGCTACCGGTTTCGTTGGAGCATTGCAGTTCAAGCCGGCCATGGTGGGCCTCGGCAATCCAGCGCGCGATGGGAAGACCGAGTCCGGCTCCGCCCTCGTTGGCGTTGCCCGTCCGTGAGCGCGCCTCGTCCGCACGATAAAAGCGCTCGAAAATATGCGGCTGGATCTCCGGGGGTATGCCATCGCCCGTGTCGGTGACCGTGATAGCGCATCCCGTTTCGCGCGACTCCAGCGCGATCCGGACGGCACCTCCCTCCCGTGTGTACTTGATTGCGTTATCCAGCAAGTTCCACAGCATCTGCCGCAGCAGGCATTCGTCCCCGCGAAAGGGCGTCTCGGAAAGCGGCGCTACCTGAAGCTGCAGATTCTTCTGAGAAGCAAGCCCGGCGGCAGCGCGCGTAGTCTCCGCCACGAGCTCGTCGAGATAGAACTCGGTATCTTGCAGGGTCGGGTGCCCCGCGTCGGCGCGTGCCAGCACAAACATGTCTTCGACGATGCGCGATAGGCGGCGCGCCTGTTGTTCCACGATGGTAAGGGCCTCCCGATACTCGCTTTTCTCGCGGTCTTCTTGCTGCAGCGTCACCGCTGAGGTGGTTCGAATGGCGGAAAGCGGGGTGCGCAATTCATGAGAAGCGTCGGCCATGAATTGCTGTTGTTGCGTAAACGAATCACTAAGTCGCGCCAGTAATTCGTTAAACGTGGTTGCCAGAAGCCCAAGCTCGTCACGAGGGTTGGTGATCGGCAACCGCTGATCCAGGTTTTGGGCGCTGATGCGCTGTGCCTGCTCCGACATCGCCGCCACCGGTGCCAGACTTCTGCGCGCCAGAAACCACCCACCAAAACCGGCCAGGACCAGCGCCAGGGGTACAGTGATATAGAGAATTTCCTGCAGGAGTTCTAAGTCGTCGGTTAGCGGCTCCAGCGGCTGGTTGACCACGATCAGGTAAGAAGCATTTCCGGATGGGATCTGGCGAAGCTGGACTACACCCCTGCAGCTATCGTCACTGTCCAGGCGCCGCTCCTCTAGTGAGTAGAAGCGAAGGGAACCGGCGGACGCTGCGCCAGATGGGGGCAGGCGCACCCCCACTTGGCCGGTGCCCGGCTTTTCGGCAAGCAGTCTTCCTTCGGCATCCAGAATGGCAATTGCCTGGTTAGGAAAGCGCAGTTCCTGGAGTACCCTTACCGCGGCTTCTTTCCCTGTCCCGGCGGCGGCGCCTTGGCGTTCCAGCGCGGCTGACACGCTCTCCAGCGTGGAACGCAGACCTGTATCCAAGCGATCATAAAGACTGCGCTCCACGAAAACATAAACCGCGACGCTGAAGGCGACGAGGATCAGACTCAGCACGCCGACATACCAGAGAGTTAGCCGCAGGCGCACCGAATCAAACATCCGCGTCGGCCTCTCCAGAAGCAAGCATGTATCCTTCTCCCCGCATGGTGCGGAGGAGCTTGAGGGAGTGGCCGTCATCCAGCTTGCGACGGAGCCGCTGAATATAGACTTCAATCAGGTTTGAGAAGGGATCGAAGTTTTCATCCCAGACGTGCTCGGCGATGCTGGCGCGGCCCACGACCTGATCCACGTTTCTAGCGAGGTAATCGAGGAGCGCGAATTCTTTGGCCGTCAGCTCGATCCGCCGAACCCCACGCCGCACTCGTCGCGCCCGCGTGTCGATGGTCAAGTCGGCTACCTCGATCAACTCAGGGCGCAAAACCGGGCCGCGTCTCAGGAGTGCCCGCACGCGGGCGAGCAGCTCGTGGAAGTCGAAGGGCTTGGTCAGGTAATCGTCGGCTCCGGTGTCCAGGCCGGCAATTCGGTCGGGCACGGAATCGCGCGCCGTCAACATGAGAACCGGCAGCCCCGAGCCTGCGGCACGCAGTTCGCGGCAGACAACAAAGCCGTTCTTTCGAGGCAGCATCACGTCCAAAATGACAAGATCGTAGTCATTGATGAACGCGCGATAAAGAGCGTCCTCGCCGTCGGTCGCGACGTCCACGGCATAGGCTTGCTCGCGGAGACCCTGAGCCAGCATCCGCGCCGCACTTAACTCGTCCTCAACCAACAAGATTCGCAGTCGCGCACCTCCCAAAATCTCTTGCGTCCTGATCGCGCTGCATGGTAACAGGTCGGGGCTAAATAGAAAATGAATGATCCGGGGTGGTGGATTCGTCGCAAGCGCGCCCGGTACTGTGTGACGGTGCCATGTGACGTCGGCGAGACCCCAGTCCTCAAGGATCTGGCAAAATCGTTTCCAAACGGGCCAATCGGGATGCGCCTGCTCTCGTTGATTTTTCAATTTCTTTTCAAACTGCGAGAATGAACCCTTCCATACACCACCACATTATTGGAGGTACGTCTGAACTCAACTTCCCGCATTGATTTAGCCGTGGTCGGCGCCGGCGCCTTTGGGCGAAATCATGCCCGCGTTTATCACGAACTTGAACAGCAAGGCGAACCCGTCCATCTTGCCGCGATTGTCGATGCGGACGTAGACCGTGCTGATGCCGTGGCCCGCGAGTTCAATGCGCGGGCATTCGGATCGGTGGACCAGTTGCTTACCTGGAACGAAATTCAAGCCGCGTCCATTGCCGTCCCAACTCGCGACCACCTGAGCGTCGCGCGCCCTCTGCTCGAAGCTGGCATTGATGTCTTAATCGAAAAGCCCATCGCCTCCACGCTGGCCGAGGCGGACGAATTGGTAAGCCTCGCCGCCCAGCATCAGCGCATCGCCCAAGTCGGCCACTTAGAGCGCTTCAACGCCGCCGTGCGCGCGACCTACCCGCTGCTCAATCACCCCTTATTTTTCGAAATCCACCGCATGAGTGTTTTTACCCCGCGCTCGCTCGATGTTGATGTCGTCCTCGACCTGATGATTCACGACATCGACATTGTTTTGTCTTTTGTAAACTCTCCGGTTGAACACATCCATGCCGTTGGGTTGCCGGTCTTAACCAACAAAGTTGACATCGCCAACGTCCGCCTGGAATTCGCCTCAGGCTGTGTCGCCAACCTGACCGCCAGCCGGGTCTCGACGGAACGGGTGAGAAAAGTGCGTTTCTTCCAGCCGCACCAGTACCTTTCCATCGACTATGGCCGCCAGGACTTGCTGGTCTTCACCGTCAACCCTGCTGGAACCAATCCCGTCCCCGGCCAGCCAGATTCCATGATTCAGGTCACCAAGCCCGTCGTAGCGGCGGAAGAGCCTCTACGGGCCGAGCTGCGGGCCTTCCTGGCGGCCGTGCGTGCCCGCTCCAAGCCTGTCGTGTCCTTCGAGGACGGCCGCAACGCCTTGGCTGTGGCCCTCGACATCTTGGCAGCCATCCAGAAGCACAGCCAGCGCATCCAATTGCCAAGCTTGCGGTAGGGCCGGTTTTCACCCAACTGGGTGACCAACAAGGTGCCGCCCAGAGTGCTCGGCCTTCCGGGGTTTCACGCAATCCCAGCAACAATGCGACAATAAAGGGGGCGCGGATTTTGCCTCGAACAAAGTCACGGAGCCGCGCTGCCGTAGCCAAACCTCGCTGATGTCGACGACCCACATTCCGCCGCGCGACCCCTCGCCGGCCCCAGCGTCTACCCAGCCGAGGCCTAACGGCGCAGAACTGTACGATCCCAACCATTGGGAAGACGCCTACCGGAATTCCCAGGTCTTCGACCCTCCTAAGCTGTTGATTCAACTACAGGACGACCTCTCCCGTTCGCGGCAGAGGGAAGCGTTTTGGATCTCGGTGATTGTGCATGTGGTGATTGGTGCCATCTTCTGGAACTCCGCGTTCTTTCTGCAATTTTTCCCGCACCGGCACACGCTCGACTCAACGAACGATTGGATGAAGCAACGCGATACCACATTTATCGAGCTTCCCACGGACGCGCAAAGAATAACCAAGCGCCCCGAGACCAACGTAATTTCGGATAAAGACCGCGTCGCCACGCACAATGCGCCGCTGGATCCGAACGAACTCAAGAGAATCATTGAGGCGAGCCGTCGCGGTGCCCAGGCAGCGCAGTCGCAGGCTCCACAACAGGCTGCGGCGCAGAATAATCCTGGCCCACAAGCCCCGAGCGCTCCTCGCGAAGAGCACCCCATCCAGCCGCAACAGGAGATTGCACAACTGAAGCCACCTCCGGAAGGGCCGAAAGTTTTGTTTGGGGGAACCGTTTCCGCCGGCGCGGCCGTGGAGCAGGCTGCCCGCGCCGCAGCCACCAATCGCGGGGGCTACGCAGGCGAGAGCGGAGATACAGGCTTCTCCCAGGGCCGCCAAGGCGGGGCCGCCAGCAACCTCGACATTCTCAGTGACACGATGGGGGTGGACTTTGGCCCCTATCTGGCCCGCGTGCTGCACGACGTTCGCCTCAACTGGTACAACTTGATTCCGGAGTCGGCGCGCTCTCCGCTTTTCAAGCAGGGGAAGGTCTCGATCCAGTTCGCCATCCTCAAGGACGGCCGCGTGAGCGCTATGCAGCTGACGGGCAGTTCCAGCGACGTAGCCCTCGACCGGGCCGCCTGGGGAGGGATCAATGGCTCGAATCCGTTTCCGCCCCTGCCCGCTGACTTCAAAGGCGAATACCTGGCCCTGCGCTTCAATTTCTTCTACAATCCGCCCAATGGCGTGGGCGTGCAGTAGTGCTGTTGCTTTTACAGTGTTAAAGTAATGAGCTGTTTTTATGGACACCTTAAGCGCAAAGCTTGCCGAAATTGTACTGCCGGACTCTGACGGGAAGCAGGTTCGCCTGGGCTCGCTGTGGGCCAGTGCGCCGTGCGTGGTGGCGTTTCTGCGCCACTACGGTTGAATGTTTTGCCGCGAGCATGTTGCGCAGTTGCGCGAACGCGAAAAAGGTTTTCAGCTCAAAGGAGCTCGAATCGCCGCTGTCGGGCTTGGTGATTTGGAATATGCCCGGTTATTCCGCCTGGAAACCGGCATCACGTTTCCTTTGTTGATTGACGCGGACCGGATTGCTTACCGTGCCGTGGAATTGGGCGGCGGATCTATATTCCAGATTTTGAACGCTGTAAATCGGACGGCGCGGGCACGCGCGCAAGAAGGCGGGCACAAGCAGCATAAGTTGGGCAAGAATCCTTTCCAACTGGGAGGGAGTTTTGTTTTCGCTCCCGGTAATTTGGATATTTACGCCCACGTGAGTTCGACGTTTGGGGACAACGCTTCGATGGCCGACTTGTTGGCGGCGTTGCCATAGACACACGGGGGGAGTCCGTGCCTCCACCAGATGCGCGACCTATGGACCATCCGATAAAGGGGTCGGCTCAAGAATGCGCCGTCGGCTCCTAAATCTTCCAGCCCCTGACCAAGAGCCAAAGCATGAAGAACAGTTCCCCGAAGAACGTGATAAAGAGGAATCGAAGATGGGCGTTCGGATAAAGGTATGGCCTTAAGCTGTCGATCACCCAGCCCAATCCATCGATTGCCAGCAGAATCCCGATTATCCTGGGGATGTAGCCAGACCGGTAAACCAAGTAGCCCAGCAGACCAAGATGAATCCCAAAAAGTATTAGGCCCATAGACCAATCGTATCGAAACGAATTGAGCAGAAGCATAACCTGGGCATGTAGCTGACCGGACCCAAAGACCGTCAGGTAATCCGGTGTATTCAGGAGGCGAAAAACGGTCACAAGGTTTAGCAGACCGAAGAGAGCGATCACTGTGTACACCAACCTGAACCACGCGGTCAGCAATGACACCGATCTGTTTACCGGCACAAGCAAGACATAGAGCGCCCAGGCAATAACCACGTCACTGATAAAGGCGATCAGGTAGCAGAATATTGCGGCAAGAAAGAGCCCACCATGGGTGGCAATGTTCTGAGCGGTTTGTTCGATGTTGCCCGGAATAACCAGCTTTGGGTAGACATAGAACTCAGCAAAGGGGACAGGCGAGATCAGATAACCGAAGCCGGCGATCAGCGCCGCCTGGCGCAATGTCAATCCCTCATCGCGATTTGCTGGGTTCATCGAACTCACTGACCTGCTCCCCAACCGTGGTCCACAGCTAGCCGTCATTCGATCTGTGGTCTTCTGTTCCTCGAAGCTGACAGCATTGCTCGAAGCGAATCGGCCAAACCCGAAAGACGTTGTGACGCTAGCACCGACAGCATACTCTGGTCGCTGCCTTGTGTCAGCACGCTAACCATTTCCTGAGCGTGCCCGAGTAACCGCGGATTAGCCACTGGCCGTTGCGCTTCACCCAAGCCTCTCCCACGGCCATCTGATGCTCAACGTTATCGGGGGTTTTGATGTCGGCGAAGTAGGTGACTAGGGCCGCATCCTCTCCAACCGGCACGACGCGCAACTGAGACAGTTTGTACCCAGTAATGGGCTGCTCGGACATCTGCTGTGCCGTGGGCTTTCCTGTGTGGCGGGAACCATCGGGCCAGAAGGAATTGAAGTCGTCGGCTATGATCGCATCATTGGATGCCGCGTCCTGGTTCTTCCATGCCTCCCACTGTGCGACGAGCCGCACTGAGGTCGCTTCAGTGAGTTCCTGTATCGAAACGTTATGCGCCATCTCCATGTCCACTCCTTTCGTTCGCAGTTTCTGGGCCGCCACAACGCTACCAAGTACCAGAATCGCAACCGTTAGTCGTCGCATACGCCGCTCCCTTCTCATTTTGGTTTCATCATCAACGCAGGAAGATTTTAGTTACGCTGCGCTACGCGCACGCTCCCAGGGTAAATTAATATTTTTATGCGATTCTCAATTGCTACCAGACGCGGCAGCGATCCTTCCGGACCATGGGCGCATCGGCTTTGCAGTGGAACGTTTCCTGGAAGTCCGGCATATTGGCGAGCACGCCGTTGGCGCGGTACTTTTCCGGAGAGTGCGGATCGGTAGTGGCGCGTAGGCGCTTTTTTTCTTCACGTTCGTTCGTACACCAGCTCTGCGCGTAGCCAACGAAAAAGCGCTGCTCGGGAGTGAATCCTTCCATTGGCTCGAGCTTTTGGTCTTTGGTCGCATCCTTCCAGGCCATGTAAGCAAGAATCAATCCACCAAGATCCGCCGTGTCTTCGCCTAGAGTCAGCTTTCCGTTGATCTTGATGTCATCCACAATGGTGTAGCCGGAATATTGATCCGAGATGCATCCGGCCCGCTTCTCGAATTCCTTGCCGTCTTCCGGAGTCCACCAGTCTTTGAGATTTCCGGTGGCGTCAAAACGCCGACCTTCGTCGTCGAAGCCATGGGTCAACTCATGCCCGATGGTGCCGCCGGTGTTGCCATAGTTTGGGGCGTCGTCGGAATTTGCATCGAACAACGGCGGCTGCAAAATGCCAGCGGGAAAGTTGATATCGTTCATCTGACCGTTGTAATAAGCGTTCACGGTGGGAGGCGTCATGCCCCACTCGCCGCGGTCGATGGGCTTGCCAATCTTGTTGAGCTGTCGCTCGTACTCGAAGCGCGTGCCGCGATTGCCATTGCCGGTATAATCTCCTGCGACGACGGCTAGTTTTCCGTAATCGCGCCATTGATCGGGGTAGCCGATTTTATTGGCCATGCCGTGCAGCTTTTCCAGCGCCTTCTTTTTCGTGGTGTCACTCATCCAGGGGAGCTGCTGAAGATCGCGCTCCATGGCATCTTGAATTCCCTTGACCATTTTTGAAGCGCGCAGCTTGGCATCTGGAGGGAAATATTTCTCGACATAGACTTGGCCGAGGGCTTCGCCCAAGTCGCCATCCACGCCGTTTACGCATTTTTTCCAGCGTGGCGGCATTTCCTTGCGGCCCTGCAAAGTTTTCCCGTAAAACTCAAAATTCTCTTTCATGAACGGAGATGCCAGATATTGCGCCTGAGAGCGTACCAAGTGCCATCGAAGGTAGGCTTTCCAGTCCGACAAATTTTCTTTCTTGAGTTCCGCGTTGAGACCTTTGAAAAATCCTGGGGAAGTTACATTGAGGGACGCGATGGCGGGAGTTCCAGTCTTGGCGAAGAACGCCTGCCACGCAAACTCCGGCGCGGAAGCGGCGAGTTCGCTCGTCTTCATGCGATGATCCAGATTGTGCGGATCGCGGCGGTCCACCCTTGTTTGCGACCCTGCCGCCAGCGCGGTCTCGATGCGTATTACCGTATCAGCTTCGCGCTTGGCCACGTCTGGTTTGTCGCCGAGCAACACGAACATATTCGCGACATGCGTTACATACGCCTTGCGCAAGTCCACCGACTTGGCGTCATCCTTGAAATAAAAATCACGGTCTGGCAGACCCAGCCCGCCCTGATCGACTTCAGCGATCTGCTGTGTTGAATCCTTAAAGTCCTGCATGGAGTCGTAGCGGAAGAAATAAATGCCAACGTCAGGCGCACCGGCAACCCACGCGGCTAGCTTCTGCTTGTTCTTCAGCGCGGCAATCTCCGCCAGCACGGGAGCGAGCGGCTTTGCGCCCAGCGCTTCCACGGCACTCTCATCCATGCACGCCGCGTAATAATCGCCGATCTTTTGTTCGTTGGCGCTCCGTCCCGCTCCCGCCTTGGCCACACTTTCCAGCAGCGTGCGTAGTTGGAGCAACGTCTCGTCTTGCAGTTTGGAATAGGCGCTCCAGTTGGATTGGTCCGGCGGAATTGGATTGTTCTTCATCCAGTTGCCACACGAGTACGTGTAGAAATCCGAGCACGGATTGACGCCCGTATCCATCGAAGCGGTATCCAGCACCGGTTGTTTCCGCGCAGCGTCGGCAGTCTGCGCCACGCCCAAACCCGTTAACGACAGACTCATTACCATGATCCAGAAAAGACGCATAATGATCCCTCTTAACAAATGTTGCTATTTTTCAACCGCTAATACTACATCAGACGCATCGCAATTGTTGATGTTAGCCGCCATTGGCAGACCGCACGGGCGAGGACGCCCTGCCTCCATCGTTCCTCGCTATTCTGTTGCATACGCCATGCGGATCAACGTTCGCTCCCCAAACGGAACATAGAGCAGCACTGCCGTCGCGGCCACCGCGCCGCCAATCCCAATCTGATGAAGAATCAGAAACGGTGCGCACGCCCACAGTAAATCCAGCAACAACACCGCCGGAAAGATTCTGCGAAATTTTTCTCCCAGCCGCGCGTGATCGAAAGATACCCCGGACAATAGATAGAGCCGTAGCGGAATCCCCACTGCCGCCGTTAACAGCACTACCGTTGTGATCGTTTCCGCGCGGAGAGGGGCGAGGTTCAGGCCTGCCGTGATTCCCACCTCGTCCAGGCGAATCAGCGCCAGCACATAGAAGATCAGATACATAATTTGCAACAGGGCAAATAGAGTGCGGAGCCATGCCCGATTGACGATGGGCAGATCGCTGACGGGCGCGTTCCGTAGTTGGATCTCCGATCCGCTAGTGTTCGTTCCAGACTGCTCCTCATAGCGCACGGGCGCGATGAAGCGGTAGCCGCGCTTGGCGAGCGTTTCCACGAACCGTGGGTTGGCGGCGGAATCGTCGAGCGCGTCGCGCAGCTTGTTGATCGCCGTATTCAGGCTGTGATCGAAATCGACAAACGTCTCCGCACTCCACAGGCGCGTGCGCAAACCTTCGCGCGTAACCACTTCCCCGGGCCGCTCCAGCAAAACAGCCAGTACCTGAAACGGCTGCTCCTGCAAACGGATTTTCGCGCCGTTTTTGCGCAGCTCTCCCAAAGAAAGGTTGGCTTCGAAGATTCCGAAACGGACAATCTGTTCGGAGGAGGCAGGTGGCGTGGTCGACATACGAATCGAGCGTCAGTGTAGCACCGCGTCCACTCACCCTGTTTAGGAGCGGCACGCCCATAGTGCCTGCGCGGTTTAGAATGGGCATCGTGGACCAAGACAGCGCCGAATCGAAACCTCCCCGCGAAGCACCCGCCCGCCAAGCTTTGCGCCGGGAAACGCGCGGCCTGATTCTGATTGCGGTCGTGATCTTTGTCGTCTATCTGGTCCGCTATTTCCATCTGCTGCACCGGAGCACGCCGTAGTGACTAGCCCGGAGCCTCTGCTCGTCGTCCTGCTCGGGCCCACCGCGAGCGGCAAGACTTCTCTCTCGCTGGTGCTGGCCGAGCGTTTCGGCGGCGAGATTGTAAGCTGCGATTCCGTCGCGCTGTACCGCGACTTCGACATTGGCACGGCCAAACCGACAACAGCCGAGAGGGCGCGCGCACCGCATCATCTGATTGATGTCGCGGATCCTGCGGAGGCCGTCACCGCCGGTGACTATGCACGGCGGGCGCGCCAGACTTTGGCCGAAATTCGCGAGCGCCGGAAGCTGCCCGTCGTTGTGGGAGGAACGGGTCTTTACTTGCGGGCGTTGCTCGACGGACTCTTTGCCGGACCACAGCGCTCCGAAGAACTTCGTACCCGGCTTCGCGAACGCGCCAACACTCGGGGCGCGGGACACCTCCATAAAATTTTGCTCCGCCTCGATTCGACTGCCGCTGAAAAAATCCACGCCAACGACACCCCCAAAATTATCCGCGCCATTGAGGTCTGCCTGTCGGCCAAGGCTCCGATGACACAACTGTGGAGCGAGAGCCGCAGTTCTCTGACCGGCTTCCGGATTTTACGTTTGGGCCTGAACCCCGAGCGCAGCGTTCTCTACGAGCGCATCAACCAGAGGTGCCAGCAAATGTTCGATGAGGGGCTGGTGGAGGAAACCAAGATGTTGTTGGGAAAGTACGGTGATTCCGCGTGGCCGCTCTCGTCTCTCGGGTACAAGCAGGCGGTGCAGTTACTTCGCGGAGAGCTGCCTCGCCAGCAAACGCTGGAAGCGGCGCAGCAAGCTCATCGCAACTATGCCAAGCGGCAGATGACCTGGTTCCGCCGCGAGCCGGATGTTCACTGGCTCCCCGGCTTCGGCGACGACCCGAAAATAGAACACCAAGCGATTGAGGTTGTGGCGCGTTCAGTAACAGGACTGTCCGGCCTATAGGGTGCCCCGTCCTTGTCGCGGTTTTTTCTTTTGCGACAGAGCCTGCCCTGAGCGAAGTCGAAGGGGCGGGGATTTCAGCTCACAACGACGCCAGCAATCCCGCGATCAGTGCCGCTCTTTTCGGCAACGCCTCGAGCAAAACATTCTCATGCTCCGCATGCGCTCCATCCCCAACCCCGCCTAATCCATCCAAAGTTGGAACACCCAGCGCAGCCGTAAAGTTTCCATCCGAACCGCCTCCGACCGCTGTCTCTTCCAGCTTCCATCCAATCTCCAGCGCCAGTTGGCAAGCATGGGCCAACAGCGCGGCAGTTCCCGCGCCGCGTTCCATCGGCGGACGATTCATGCCTCCCGTAATCTCCAGCGAGCAGTTGCGATTGACCGGCTTCAGCGCGCGAAATTTGCGGTCCATCCGCGCCGCGTCACCCAGTTTTTCAATCCGCACATCTACTCCCGCTGTAGCTTCCGCCGCAATTACGTTCGTGCGTGTTCCCCCGCGGATCACTCCCACATTTACCGTAAGCCCGCGCGCAGGCTCGCCAAACCCGGCAATCCGTGTGATCTGGTGCGCCAACTCGACAATGGCGCTCTGCCCTTTACCCGGGTCCAGACCAGCGTGCGCCGCGTGTCCGATTACGCGAATGCTGTATTCCCCAACCCCTTTGCGCGAAGTCTTCAATGCGCCCAGATTGTTCCGGGAAGCCGCAGCGGAAGGTTCCAATACGAGAACCGCCGCGCACTGTTTCGCCAGCTTTTCCGTCAGGGCGCGGGAACTCCCGCTGCCAACTTCCTCATCCGTAACCAGCCACACGCGCACGGGCCGCGGCAGCCCACCATGCACGGTTTGCAGCGCATCAATTGCATGCAGCATCAACGCGATCCCAGACTTCATATCGAACACACCCGGCCCATAAAGCCGGCCCTTTTTGATCTGGCACGGCATTCGCGCTAGTGTGCCCAATTTGTAGACCGTATCGAAATGTCCCAGCAGCAGAATCGGTTTGGCCTTCCGCCCGCCGGCGAAATCCACCTGCAAATGATTGCCGAAGCGCGGCTGCGTGTGGAAGCGAACCTTGCCTCCCAATTTTTTAAATCGTGCCCCGAGCCACGCTCCCAGGCGGTCCACTGAAGCCTTGTTGTCGCTGGGCGATTCCATTTCGGCCATTTCGCGAATGGTCTCCACCAGCGTACTGCGCTGTGCCTCAAAGTACGCGAGGTAGGAGGGGATGGGAGTTCTTTCACTTTTCATGAAGTTGTCCTCGAAGCAGAGGCTGAAAATCCGCGCTTGCTCGGGCTGTTTAGTATAATCGTCGCTTCGGAAGAACGGACGAACAGATCAACCAACCAAACGAATCGCGAATGACCGAGACACTCCAAACCGTAGAGGCACCCGCGCCCGATGCCACCGTCATGGACATCAACGCCATCATGCGAATTCTCCCGCACCGTTACCCGTTTCTGCTGATCGACCGCATCGTTGAGCATCAGCCCAAGCAGCGCATCGTCGCCATCAAAAACGTCACCATCAACGAGCCATTTTTCTCAGGGCATTTTCCCGAGCTTCCCATCATGCCCGGTGTCCTCGTCGTCGAAGCCATGGCACAGGCTGGAGGCGTGTTGCTGCTGTCCGCCCTCCCCGACCCCGAGAGCAAGCTCATCGTGTTCACCGGCATCGAACGCGCTCGCTTCCGCCGCCCGGTGGTGCCGGGCGATCAGTTGCGCATCGAGGTCGACGTGACCGCGTGGCGCGTAACCGCCGGGCGCATGGCGGGAAAAGCCTTCGTCAACGGCAAGCGCGTAGCCGAGGCGACCATCTCCTGCGCCGTCGTGCCACGCAAGCCAATCGGCAGCGCAGCCGAAGGCTAGATGATTCCGGGTGCCCCGTCCTTGTCGCGCAGCGACAGAGCCTGCCCTGAGCGTAGTCGAAGGGGCGGGGAAGTAACAAGCAAACAAGTTCAAGGCGCGAATCCACATGCCCATTCACCCCACCGCCATCGTCGATCCCCAGGCTCAGATTCCCGAATCCTGCAAAATTGGCCCCTACTGTACTATCGGCCCAAATGTGGAACTCGGAGAAAACTGCGATCTCGTCTCTCACGTACACATCGACGGCCCCACCCGCATCGGCAAGTACGTCGGCATCTTCCCATTCACCTCTCTGGGCACAGCCCCGCAGGATATTGGCTACTCGGGCGAGCCGACGCGCCTCGAAATCGGCGACGATAACGAAATCCGCGAATTCGTCAGCATCAATCGCGGTACTGTGAAAGGCGGAGGCGTCACCCGCCTGGGCAGCCATATTTTGATCATGGCCTACACGCATATCGCCCACGATTGCCAAATCGCCGACCACGTCATCCTAGCCAACGCCGCTACGCTCGGCGGTCACGTCACGGTCGAAGAGTGGGCCGTTGTTGGCGCTCTTTGCCCCGTCCATCAATTCGTCCGCATCGGGGCGCATTCCTATATCGGCGGTGGCACCACCATCACCCGCGATGTCCTTCCATTTTCGAAATCCGCCGCCGCCCGCGATACCCACGCTTACGGCATCAACTCCGTCGGCCTCGAACGCCGCGGCTTCACCAAAGACCGCATCGGCAAAATCCACCATGCCTACAAAGTACTGCTAGCCTCCAAGCTCAACACCAGTCAGGCTCTAGAAAAGCTCAAGTCCGAACCCGATTCCGGCGAAGATGTCGCCATGCTCATCCGCTTCATCGAGTCCTCCGAACGCGGCGTGATTAAGTAGGCACAATGCCCAAGCGTCGGTGATGCCTGAATTTGCCATGACTCAAATTTGACGTTTACGTAGGTTTCTTTCTTTGCGGAAAGCTAGCCGCGCAGTGCCGCCATCCTAAAGGTACATGCCCCAGCAGCGGTCGCAAGCTGTCTTTGGATACCGCGCCCGCCGCTTCCCAACCTCAAGCGCCCTCCTACCCAGCCGATATCCCTCCCATGTGGGAAAAGGCAGCTCGACGCCTCAAGCCCGCAGGCGCCCTCACGCTTGTGGTCGCCGCGCTCTGTCTCGCCGCTATCGTCCTAGCCCGATCGGCCGACCAATCCGACTTCATGCCCCACGGCTTCTGTTACCTCTGGAATTCGCGCAAGGTCTGGCTTTGCCATTTTTCGCTGAGGACCGCACAGGACAGGGATTCCCTTTCATGACGGATACATCCGATTCCCGCGTGGTTCGGTCCGAGGATGCCTCGATCGAAGCTCAACTTCGCCGCAAAATACTCATCGGCTTCTTTGCGGCTCTGGTCCTGACGGGTTCTATGGATTTTCTGGCCTGGCACAGCGCCCAGCAGGCTGCGAACGAGTCCGATTGGGCCACCCATACCCAGCTTGTGATGACCAAGCTCGAAAGTGCGGTCCGACACATCATCGATGTGGAAACCGGCGCCCGGGGATTTGCCCTGATCGGGCAGGAAGCGTTCCTTCAGCCCTATCTGGCAGGGCAAAGCGCCGTTGGCCAGGATCTGGACGAACTGCGCCACTTGACGGCAGATAATCCCGCTCAGCAACGCCGGCTGGACGTCCTCGAGCCGCAGATTCTTACCGCCGCCCGATTTGCCAAGGCGATTGTGGTCGCGCGACAGCAGACGAGCGCAATTCCCAGCGCCGTCGTGCTGGAAGAGAACCAGAGGTGCGTGGACGCGGTGAGCGCCATCTTTCAGCAGATGAGTGCCGAGGAGGAGCGGTTGTTGATACAGCGCGCCCAGACAACCCGAGCGGGCAGACGTTTGACAAGTTGGATTACGGCCTTCGGCACACTCCTGGGATGGATCATCCTAATCTTGGCGGGTTTCACTATCAACCGCGAAATCGGCGTGAGCGTGCGGGCGCGGGGAGAAATCACGGCTCTCAACGCTACCCTGGAGCATCGAGTGGACGAACGCACCGCGGCGCTGAACGCCGAGATCACCGAGCGCAAGCGCGCCGAGAAAGCTCTGCGGGAACAAGCGGAAGAACTGGAACGTTCGCGGGAAGCTTTGGAAGGGCAAACCCTCATGCTCCAGTCGGTGTTGGACAACCTGGCCGAGGGACTGGTGGCCGCTGACGCGCAGGGAAAATTCATTTTATGGAACGGAGCCGCGAAGAAAATGCTGGGCTATGGCCTTGCCAACATCCCCACCCAAGACTGGGCGGAACACTTTGGCGCCTATTTGCCTGACAAAGTGACCCGCTTTTCCACGGAACAACTCCCGCTCATACGCGCCATTCGTGGTGAAACGTGTACCTGCGAGATATTTCTGCGCAATCCCAAGATTACGGACGGCGTCTGGATTGAGGCTAGCGCCAGCCCACTCACGGGCAAGGATGGCGTGCTTCGTGGCGGCGTAGTGGCTCTGCGCGACGTTACGAGGAGTAAAGCCGATGAGCGCGAAATCCGCAAACTCAATGAAGGCCTCGAGCAGCGCGTCGCCGAACTCGCCCGCTCCAACGCTGACCTCGAGCAGTTTGCCTACGTCGCCTCCCATGATCTCCAGGAACCCCTCCGCATGGTTGCCTCCTACACCCAGCTCTTGAGCGAGCGCTATCGCGGCCGGCTCGACGCCAATGCCGACAAATACATCGGTTATGCCAGCGAGGGCGCTCTCCGCATGCAGGTCTTAATTCAAGATCTCCTCGCCTTTTCCCGCGTCGGACGTTCCGGCGGCGATCGCGAACGCATTGATTGCAATACCGTTCTGGAAACAGTCAAGCTCAGCCTTGCCGCCGCCCTTCACGAGAGCGGCGCGGTCATCACTTGTCCGGAGCTTCCCGCCGTCTGGGCGGATGGCCCGCAGCTGGCCCAGGTGTTCCAAAACATAATCGGAAACGCCATCAAGTTTCGCAAGGCAATGACGCCGGAGATCGAGATCCGCGTCGAAAAATCCGGCTTACTTTGGCTCTTCAGTATCAGCGATAACGGCATCGGCATCGCCCCCGAGTACGCTGAAAACATCTTCGTCGTTTTCCAGCGCCTCCACGCCCGCACCGAGTACCCCGGCAACGGCATCGGTCTGGCCATTTGCAAGAAGATCGTCGAATATTACGGCGGCAAAATCTGGGTTGAGAGTCAATCCGGACAGGGTTCTACCTTCAAATTCACCTTGCCCGCCGTCATCGCGCAAGAAGTCACGCTTCGTCCAGAACTTGTGGGGGCACATTCATGAAGGAAATTCGCATCGTTCTCATGGTCGATGACAACCCCGCCGACGTCGACCTCGCCCGCGAGGCGCT
>JAYTQD010000243.1:0-11268 GCA_043746935.1 Acidobacteriaceae bacterium
CCGGTGGTGGTAGGCGAAAAGCGGTACGAGGCCGGCCAGTTCGCGGAAACGCAGTTGGGAGTGCGGCTGCACTTGCTCGATGATGGCTTTCAGCATCGGGCGTTGGCTCGCGACCTCGATATTGTGTTGGTGAATGCGTCGGATTTCGAAGATCGATTGCTGCCGGGTGGCCGATTGCGGGAGCCGTTGAGCGCGCTGAAACGGGCGAGTGTCGTGGTGTTGGAGGAGGGCGTGCCGTATCCGGCGCGACGATTGGGACGGAAGACAATTTGGCGGGTACGCCGCGGGGTGAGCCTTCCGACGCTGCCGCCGCGAGTGGCAGCGTTCTGCGGCGTGGCGCGTCCGGAAAGATTTTTTGGTCAACTTCGCACTGCGGGAGTGGTGGCAGCGGTAGAGATTCCCTTCTCCGACCATCACGCGTATAGCGAAAAGGATGTGCGAGATTTGTTGGCGGTGAAGGAAGAGAAGAATTGCGCGGGATTTGTAACAACTGAAAAAGATGTGATCAATTTGCAGGAGTATGCGGGGCGTTTGCAGCCGCTTTTCGCAGCCACCGTGACAATGGAACTGGTCGAACCTGATGACGCCCTGAGCCTTTTGATGGCGCAAATTCCAGCACATCCGGCGGGGTTGTGAGAAAATTCTGCTGGAGCTGAAGCTTGTGCCACCGTTTACGTCATGACAAAACACAACAAAGAAACTGATCGCCTCAAGAAGATCGTGGAAGCGTTCCCGCAAGCGACCGTGACGGTGCTCGGGGATCTGGTTGCGGATGAATTCGTGTTTGGAGAAATCTCGCGCGTTTCGCGTGAAGCCCCCGTTCTAATTTTGAAGCATCGGGAACGGATGGTCCTGCCTGGAGGCGGGGCCAACGCTATCTATAACTTGTCCGAGCTGGGCGTGAACGTGCTGCCGGTGGGCGTCGTGGGAGAAGACGAAGCGGGCAAGCTGCTTCTACAACAGTTTAAGAAGAAGCGCATTCCGCTCACGGGGATTCTGCGGGACAAGAATTATGCGACCGTGACGAAGACACGTATTTTAGCGGGAATGCCGCACACCTGGCGACAACAGGTCGTACGCATAGACCGGGAGCCGGCGGGGGAGCTGAGCCGCCACTTGACCCGGGAATTGATTTTGGCGGCGCGGCAGTATTCGAAAGCATCCGATGCGCTCCTGGTTTCAGATTATGGATATGGAACAGCAACCCCACAAATCCTGGATGCGGTGAGGCAGAGGAGCCGTCTCGACGAAATTCCCGTTACGCTGGATTCTCGATACCGGTTGCTGGAGTTCTCTGGGATCACCGCTGCGACGCCGAACGAAGCCGAAGTCGAGGAGGCATTACGCACGCGCGTGGGCCAGGATTGGCGCAAGCTGGTGGATGCGGGGGACGAACTGGTGCGGCGGATGAAGCTGGAATCTCTGGTGATCACGCGTGGGCGCGACGGCATGGTGGCGTTTACGCGGCGGCATAAGCCCGTGGATATTCCCTGCTTTGGCAGCGAAGAAGTGACCGACGTGACGGGTGCGGGTGATACGGTGATTGCAACCTTTACCGCAGCATTGGCAGCTGGAGCGAGCGCGGATGAAGCGGCGCAGCTTGCGAATTATGCGGGCGGAATCGTAGTGATGAAACGCGGGACAGCTACAGTTTCCCGCGCGGAGTTGTTGCACGCTCTGGATCAAGCGCCCCCGGCGACGCGGCCCCATTGACACCCGCTTCGAGCAAAGTCGTGACACGGGGTGAGTTGCTCCGGCTAGTCGGTGGATGGCGGCAAACGGGCGAGCAGGTCACTTTGGCCAACGGGTGTTTTGATCTTCTGCATGTAGGACACGTGCGCTATCTCCGGGCGGCGAAAGCTCTGGGCGGGAAACTGGTGGTGGCGATCAATTCCGATGACAGCGTGCGAGTTCTCAAGGGCGTGGGACGTCCGTTGATGCCGGAATGGGAGCGCGCGGAAATTTTGGCGGCACTAGAAGACGTGGATGCGGTCGTTGTTTTTGCAGAACCCGACGTGTGCGCGCTAGTGCGCGAGATTCGTCCGAATGTTCACGCCAAAGGCACGGACTACACGACGGAAAGCGTGCCCGAGGCTGGGGTGGTGCGCGAATGCGGAGGGCGCGTGGAAATCGTGGGCGATCCGAAGGACCATTCGACGAGTGAGATTATCCGGGTGCGTCTGGCCCCACGCAGTCTGAGCTAAATGGACACTGCATCGGCCCAGTCATCGGTCCGGCAATCGGTCCGGCAATTGCTGGTGGTCCGCCTCAGTTCCATGGGGGATGTGATTCACACTCTGCCGGCCGTGTCGGCATTGCGTGAGGCGCTGCCGGACGCGATGATCGGATGGGTGGTGGAAGAACGCTGGTCAGAGCTGCTTTGCGCTCGCGGGTATGCTCTGGACGGGCCGCTGTCCGAGCAGAAACCCTTGGCGAACCGGGTGCATTGTGTTCGCACGAAACAGTGGCGCAAGAACCTGTTTTCTCCTGCAACGCTGGCGGACTTGCGCAGCAGTTTAGGAGAAATTCGGCGGGTTCGTTACGATGTCACGATCGATTTTCAGGGCGCTGTTCGTTCCGCGGTGATTGCACGTTGGTCCGGAGCGCGGGAGATTCTTGGTTTTGCCACGCCGAGAGAGGGTCCGGCGCGACTGTTCTATAAAAGAAATGCGCATACCGTCGGAACCCACGTCATCGAACAGAATCTTGCTCTCGCTGCGGAATTTACGGGAGCCGCGGCAGTGCCTGAAGCAATTCTTCCCCGCGATCCAGCCGCGGAAGCCTGGTGCGACCGTTACCTTGCGGAAAACAAGGTGAGCAAAATGGTTTTGGTGAATCCGGGCGCTGGCTGGGGCGCGAAGCAATGGCCCGCGGAGCGTTATGGGTTTGTGGCAAAGAAACTTGCGGACGACGGGTACACAATTCTGGTGAACTATGGGCCTGGTGAGGAAGAATTGGCGCACTCGGTAGAAGCGAGTAGCCAAGGATCGGCACGTCCGGTCCAATGTTCCTTGGGCGAACTAATTGCACTCACGCGCCGCGCGTCACTGTTTGTCGGCGGTGATACAGGTCCGTTGCACCTCGCTGCAGCTTTGAAGGTACCGGTCGCCGCCATTTTTGGCCCCACGGATCCTGCGCGCAACGGCCCGTTTGGCACGCGAAGTGTTGTTTTGCGGAAACCCGAGAGCGTTACGTCGCACGCGCGACGTGCGCAGGCAGAGCCGGGTCTGCTGCGAATCACCGCCGATGAGGTTCTAGCTGCTTCGCGGGAGCTGCTACGGGGAGACGCTGCATGAGCTGGAATCGTATTGCACGTCGCGTGCGCGTTCCGCTAGGCTTTTTGTTGGCGGTGTTTTTCTTGTGGCTGGCCCGTCCTACGATGTGGTCGATTGTTGGCGGCGGCATGATCAGTACGGTGGGATTGGGCATTCGCGCATTCGCTTCGGGCACCGTGCGCAAGAATGAAGAGCTGGCCACGACGGGGCCATATGCTTACACGCGCAATCCTTTGTATCTCGGATCGATCATCATTGCCGCTGGGTTTGCGATAGCGGCGCTTAGCTGGATCGTTGTGGCTGTGTTGATCGTGATGTTTCTGGCGATCTATTTGCCTGTGATCCGAGGCGAGGAAGTTTTTCTTCGAGAACAATTTCCGGGATTCGTCGAGTATGAACAGCGAGTTCCGCGTCTAATTCCGCGTCTTGGAGTTCTGCTGACCCGAGAACCCGGCGCGGAAGGCTTTTCCCGAGAGCTCTATCTGAAACATCGTGAGTACAACGCATTGGCGGGTACGCTCGCTATGAGCGCGTTACTCGCCGTAAAACTGTTTTGGTTCTCACGATAGACGTTCGATCCCTAGCAAGAATTGCAGAGGAATGCGCGAGATCAGTCTTGATCTCCCCTAGAGTGACTGCCCAGCTTCTTCCACTGCCTCGCGAAGCGTGTTCACGGCCCAATCGATCTGTTCTGCCGTGATCATCGCTGGGGGCGCTAACAGCAAATGGTCGCCCGAGTGCCCATTGACCGAACCCTGCATGGGATAGACAAGCAGACCTCGTTTCTTAGCCGCGTCTCCGACGCGTCCGGCAAAGTTCAGATCGGCAAAGAACGGAGTTTTGGTCGTTTTGTCTGCCACGAATTCCACTCCCCATAAGAGGCCTATGCCGCGAACGTCGCCTACGGCAGGCAGTTCCAGCAGAGTAGCGAGCGCAGTCTTAAGATGACTTGCGGGTGTGCCAGACTCGAAGGAATCTGCAGCGCGCACCAGGTCGTGCTTTTTCATATACCGCAGCACAGCCCTTCCCGCTGCCACGGAAAGCGGATGCGCGTTGTAGGTGAACCCGTGCAGAAAAGCTCCCGTACCATTGGCGATGGCGTCGACTACCTTGTTGCTGGCGAGCACGGCTCCGAGCGGCGCATAACCACTGGAAAGACCCTTGGCTGCGACTAGGATATCCGGCGCGACACCCCAGTGGTCGACAGCGAAGTTGCGGCCAGTGCGTCCCATGCCGGTCATGACTTCGTCGGCGATGAGAAGCACGCCGGTGCGCTGGCAGATCTCGGCAATGCCTTGCATGTAGCGCGCAGTGGGAACCGCCGCACCCAACGTGGCGCCGCTTACGGGCTCAAGGATGAACGCCGCCGCTTCGCCCTCGGAAAGTTCGATGGCTTTCTCCAGCTCGCCAGCATACTTGTCGGCGCAGTTTCCGCAACCATGGAGGCAGCTGTAGACGCAGCGGTAACAGTACGGAATTCCTACGTGCGTAAACTCGCGAGCCATGGGCAAATAGATCTCGCGGCGACGGGCATTGCCGGACACCGCCAGCGCTCCAAGTGTGGAACCGTGATAGCTCTGCGTGCGGCTCAGCATGTGATAACGCTGGCCCTGGCCGATTTCCACCTGGTATTGCCGTGCAAGCTTCAGAGCAGTCTCAATTGCCTCTGAACCTCCGCACGTGAAATACACACACCCGCCGCGAAAATGATTGCCGGCAAATTCAAGAAGTTCGGCGGCGTAGTCCTCCGCGACAGACGTTGTAAATTGGCTGCTGTGAACGAACTCCAACTGAGAAACCTGTGCCGCTACGGCTTCGAATATTGCAGGAACGCCATGACCGATGAAGTTCACCGCCGCTTGTCCGGAGAAATCCAGATAGCGCTCGCCATCCGAGTCCCAGATATAAACCCCTTCGCCGCGCACGGCTTGTGGAAACGACTTGCGGAACGAGCGGGGAAAGGCAGCAGGATGGCGTGGGTGAGTCACAACTAAATTATCAAGGCTTGGGAAAACTGGTGTCAAAGTGCCGCAAAGGTTGCCGAAAGATTTACCCCTCTGATATCGGCGCGGGGACCCGCGTTTTCCCCATGTACAATCGCGCCTAGATGGCAAGTTCGCAAGATCCTTCACCGCCGGTAAATTCGGGGTTTGTTTCGCGTAGTCTGCGGACTCTGCGCCCATCGCACCAGCACAGCAACACTTCCGCCACCCTTTTATTGATGGTCGCGGTGATGCTGTCGCGCGTGATCGGGTATGTGCGCGAAGCCTACATTGCCTGGGCTTTCGGAGCGGGACGGCTGACCGACGCGTACGTTGCCGGATTCACGATTCCTGATTTCTTGAACTACATCGTTGCGGGCGGCGCGGCGTCCATTACATTTATCTCGATTTACACGCGCTTCCTGGCGGAAAAACGCGAGGACGAGGCAGAGAAAACATTTTCGATCATCATCACGGTGATGACGACGGTGTTGGCGTTCGGCGTGGTACTGGCGGAGATCTATACGCCGCAACTGCTGCACTGGGTGGTACCAAAATTTGACGCCGAGCAGATGGCGTTATGCGTGCATCTCACGCGCATCCTGCTGCCGGCACAGATTTTCTTTTACGTGGGAGGAGTAGTTTCGGCGGTGTTGCTTTCACGGCGCTTGTTCCTATTTCCCGCGTTTGGGCCACTGCTATATAACGTCTTCATCATTCTCGGCGGGGTGGTGCTGGGGCGGCAGTTTGGAATCTCTTCGCTGGCCTATGGAGCGCTGGCAGGGGCTTTCATCGGGCCGTTCCTGGTCAACGCAATCGGCGCGGCACGCATCGGCACGGGATTCCGACCTTCGTTCGACATCAAGAATCCAGCATTCCTCGAATGGGCTAGATTATCGATTCCACTGATGTTGGGCATTTCGCTGGTCACAGCGGATGACTGGATTCTCCGTCACTTCGCGTCCGGCGGCCTCGGCGATATCACGCGGCTCAATTACGCCAAGCGCCTCTTCGCGGTTCCGATTGCTGTGTTAGGTCAGGCGACAGGCCAAGCATCGCTTCCATTTTTTGCGAAACTATTTGGCGAAAGACGTATGGATGATTTTGCTGCGACGGTGAACGCGTCGGTGTACCGCATCACAGCAGCGTCGTTCCTGGCCACGGGTTGGATGATGGCCGCGGCCCTTCCGGTGATTGATCTGGTCTACCGGCGCGGCAAGTTTTCCATAGGCGATTCCCACACGACGTCGATCTATTTCTTTTGGTTTGCACTCTCGTTGGCATGCTGGTGTGCTCAGGGACTCTACGCGCGTGCTTTCTATGCGGCAGGTGACACGGTTACACCGATGGTCGCTTGCACGCTCATCACGATTGCCTCACTGCCGGTATATTCGATTCTGTTTCGCAAATTCTCGTTTGTAGGATTGGCTGCCGCGTCGGATATCGGCATTCTTGCGAACACACTGGCCCTGGTGTTGTTGTTGCATACGCGTGGTCTGGTGCGCTGGAACGGCCTCCCCTGGATTGATCTGACCAAAATCGCGCTGATTTCCATCGTGGCCGGCGTGCTGAGCCATGAAGCGGCGCGCGTCGTCCCAGTCAGCAACACACGCATGGAAGACTTGCTGTCCCTGGCCTTGACGACGCTTACCTGGGCAGGTGCCGTTGCCGCGGGGCTGTGGCTCACAGGATCAGATTTGCTGAGAGCGCTGCGCGGGCGAAGAGCATTGCGCGATGCTTAAATACGAACGGGCACCCGAGGGTGCCCGTCGTAAGATTCCGTCTCCAGAAACTAAGCGCGCGCTTCGGCAGCCTGTTCTTTTGCAGCTTCGCCATTGACCTTGACTGGCTGACCCGGGGTCGCTGGCGCGCCCCCCTTGCGGATGTCAATGCCACCCTTGAAGTAAGCGCCATCTTCGATCGAGATCCTAGCCGCGATCACGTCGCCGGTGAGAGAGCCGTCGCTGCGGATATCCACGCGGTCACTCGCAGTGAGATTGCCCTTGACCTTGCCGAGAACCACAATTTCACGCGCAGTTACGCTGGCGTTGACCACACCATTGCGGCCTACGGTTACGCGATTGCCAGCGAGGTTGATCGAGCCCTCCACGCGGCCATCAATATAGAGCGCTTCCGAGCCGGTAACTTCGCCCTTGATCACCAGGGACTTGCCGATCGTGGCTTGGTCAGCTGTGGTGGTTACGGTGGGCCGTGGCGCTGCGGCGGTCTGGCTCGGTTCGGGCGCGCTCTGCGGCGTCGGTGTCATGGCCGGACGCTCAGATTCAGGAGCGCCGGGTCGAGAAGGTGTTTGCGGCTGATTGGCAGGTTTCCACATAACGAAAAATCCTTTCCTGAGTTCGGGTTGAGAAATTTAACCGCACTTCGAAGGCCAGATTGATTCTACTCCGCTTGCCCAGGAGCGGTTGTGGAAATTGTTGATTTTGTTGGCTTTGGCAAGCTTGGCGCCCGACAAGGATATGTCCAGGAATTCCCTTCCGCACTGCCATCCCGGTAGTTTTTCCCGATCTGGGGACATTTCTTCTTCGCGGGAAAGGAAACGGCAGGCTCAAATCACTTCTTTATTCCACTGTAGCAGTTCCTTGATGCACGAACTTCCGCCGTCACAGACCACTTCGAAAATCAGCTCTCCGAGAGCTTCTAGCAGGAACTCCGGCATCGCCTTGCTTCCCTACTTCACCCCGTTGGGATACACCAGAATCTTACTCGCTTCGCCGGTTTTCAGGCGTTCCATCGCAATCGAGAAGTCCTTCATCGGCAGCCGGTCGGTGATCACGGGGTGCAGATCGAGGCGTCCGCTTGTGAGTAGCGCTGTCATTTGGTACCAGGTCTGGTACATGCGGCGCCCGTTGATGCCTTGAATGGTGATGCCTTTGAAGATGATGTCTTCGGAAAAGTTGAGTGCGATGGGTTTTGAGGTCAGGCCGAGAAGAGAAACGCGACCGCCACGGCGAACGATGTCGAAGCCTATGCGGATGGCGTCGGGATGCCCGGCCATCTCCAGCACCACATCCACTCCGAGGCCGCCCGTCCGCTCCATGACAATTTTGCGGACGTCGTCTTTCGTGGGATCCAGAACGTGGTCGGCATGCATCTGCTTCGCGACCTTGCGGCGATGTTCGTTGACCTCGAGCGCAAAGATGGTGGAAGCACCCACAGCGCGCGCCACGGCAATAGAAAATAATCCAATGGGTCCGCATCCAGTAACGGCAACCGTCTTGCCTGCGATTTCTCCCGCCAGAACCGTGTGCACAGCGTTACCCAAAGGATCAAGGATCGACGCGTACTCCTCCGGGATCGCAGGATCCAGTTTCCAAATATTGCTTTCCGGAATGACGACGAATTCGGCGAAGGCTCCATTGGCATCGACGCCAATGATCTTCACGTTTTGGCAGATATGCGCTTCGCCGGTGCGGCACTGTAAGCACTTGCCGCAAGCCACGTGCATTTCGGCGGAGACGAAATCTCCCTCTTTCACGCTGGTGACTTCATTGCCGAACGCGACGACCTCTCCGCAGAATTCATGCCCGGGGATGAGTGGCGGGTGAATGCGCCCCTGCGCCCATCGGTCCCAGTTGTAAATGTGCAGGTCGGTACCGCAGATGGAGGCGACCTTGACCTTGACGAGAACATCGCGAGGGCCAAACTGCGGAATGGGAACTTCTTGGATCTCCGCACCGGGGGCGGCGCTGGGCTTCACGACTGCGAGCATGGTTCCGGACATATTTTAGGAGGACTTTCCCGCGTCTTCGTGGACGCTTGGAGCAAACGTTGATTTTAGCATTGGGGGTCTAGATAAATTCGGCGGCCGTATAATGCAGACTTACCCGCCAGCGGATCAACCGACCTGGCCTCAAAGAGAAAATATGTCTGTTCCGACATACGATCATTTCATTGAGCCGGTGATGCGCTATCTCGCAAAACATTTGGGGGGAGCACCAGCTCGCGATGTCCATGATGCCGCTGCCGAAACGCTGCAACTGACCGACACTGACAGGGACGAACTCCTTCCGAGCGGTGCTCAACGCGTTTACAAGAACCGGGCTGGATGGGCACACGACCGTCTCAAGCGGGCTGGGTTTTCAATCAGTCCTCAGCGCGGTCATTGGCAATTGACTGAACAAGGGAGGGCCTTTGCTAGCACCCACCCTGCACCCTTGTCCGCCGATGTCCTGGAAAAACTCGTTACTGAGCATAAAGACGTTCGACTGCGGCCAACGATGGATGTGGAAGAGTCCGTTACTGCTCCCTTCGTGCCTACAGTATCCGAGAGAGCCACGGCAAGTCCAGATGATCGTCTTGAGCAGGCAATGGCAGAATTGCGGCAGTCTGTTACCGCCGAACTGATCGAGATGCTTTCTCAGGTTTCGCCAGAATACTTCGAGACGATTGTTCTCGATCTTCTTCACAAGATGGGCTACGGTACCAATCGCAGCGATCTTCTTAGGGTCGGTCGTGCTGGAGACGGAGGAATTGATGGCGTGATTTCTCTCGACCGTCTCGGTCTTGAGAAAGTGTACGTTCAGGCCAAGCGCTGGCAGAGTACCGTTGGACGCCCCGAGATTCAAGGGTTCTACGGTGCTCTTGCTGGGCAGCGGGCCAATAAGGGCGTGTTTATAACAACGTCGACATTTAGCCAGCAAGCGGACGATTTCGCTAAATCGGTCGAGCGTATTGTCCTTGTGGACGGTCGTAAGCTCGCTAACCTCATGATTGACCACGAAGTCGGTGTCACGCTACGTTCACTACGTGTACCGAAACTCGATTCTGACTACTTTGAAGAATAGAGTTGGTTCGTGTTTCTTTACCGCGCTTGTCCTGCTGTCCGTCTGCGTTGCCCAAACCAACCACCGGGCTTCGCCTCTGATTTCGAAACAACAATTTACTTTGCAGTTGGTGGCGGCCGCCGTCGAGCGAGCGAACCATGTTGTCCGATACGTTCCTGACTACGTGCGCATCGACTATCCCAACGGTGATGTGCCGGCAGATACGGGCGTCTGCGCTGACGAAATCATCCGCGCTTATCGGGGAGTGGGAGTGGATTTGCAAAAAGAAGTACACGAGGACATGGCCGCACATTTCTCCGCATACCCGCGCAAGTGGGGCATGACTCACACTGACACGAATATCGATCACCGGCGCGTGCCCAATCTGATGGTGTTCTTTGAGCGAAACGGCGAGGCTTTGCCAATTACAAAGAACGCGAAGGATTACCTGCCCGGCGACATTGTGACGTGGGATCTCGGCGGAAACGTGCCGCACGTCGGCATCGTAGTCGACCGGCATTCCTTCTTGAGTTCAACCAATCTAGTGCTGCACAACGTGGGCGAGGGTCCAAAGATTGAAGACGTGCTGTTTCGGTGGCAGGTTACCGGGCATTATCGGTATTCTCGGCCGGGAATGCAGTAACCCACAAATTAACCATGTCATCCTGAGCGCAGCACAGACCTTCGCTTGCGAAGGTCTGTGTGGAGTCGAAGGATCCCACGACTGCTGAGTGTGACAGGAACCTCGCAAATTTTCTTACTAGGAAGCCGTGCAGTGAGAAAGCTCTACAGAGTCGGGAGAGGTACGCCGCATAGGGGTCCTTCGCTGCGCTCAGGATGACAGTTTTAAAAAAAGTGTAAAAACGATTCGCAGGTTTCCCTACGCTTTCGGCTCGACGTGTTTCTCCCGCATCTTCGCGTTAAATTCGTCCGTCTTGCCCCGAGGCACGCTGAGCGTCTTCCAGTTTTCTGAGCGGAAGTATTTCGCGAGATACGCAATTTGGCCGACGTGGTAGGCGAGGTGTGCCAGAGCACGATTGAGCGCCTGGAGAACGGTAAGCGGCTCGCTGCGGATGGTCACCATGCGCTCAAGATCTTCGGGCTTCAGTGCATCTACTGTGTCGAAAACAGCCTTCCATCCCTGCTCCCATGATTTGAGGAAGGCCTTTCGGTCAGCATCCGCGCCAAGTTCGAATTCCTGGTCGCGGTTGCGATCAGGCTTTTCGC
>JAYTQD010000244.1:0-4223 GCA_043746935.1 Acidobacteriaceae bacterium
AGGACAAGCCGCCACTGCGGGACGTTCATCACGCGGCCGCCCTGCGGGTGGTAGGGCGAGGCGGTCACCAAGTCAACTTCCGGCGTGAGCAACGGAATCATGGAGGCCAGTTCGTGCGGATCGTAGGTGCAGTCGCAGTCCATGGAGCAGACAATTTCATGGGAAGCATGGCGAATGCCGGTCAAAATGGAAGCGGCAACTCCGCGATTGATTTCGTGCTTGACCAAACGGCAGTCTTCGCGCGCGCCAAACAAACGGTTGAGCAGCTCCCAGGTGCCATCGGTGCTGCCGTCGTCGACGAAAACAAAATGGGTTTCGTAGTCCTGCGCCAACAGTTTACTAACGCTCTCCAGCGTATTGGAGAGATAAGGGAGCGCGGGCCGCTCGTTGAAGCAAGGCACAACGATGGAAACAGGAATGCGAGCCGCGGGATGCGACACCGACTCGACAAGAGCCACCGGGGCGGGTGCGGCACGTAAGGCGGGGGGCGAATCGGGTGTGGTATCTATCCCGAGATAATCCGCGATACTGCCGAACTTGTATTTCGAAAAGTAGTCCGCCAGCACCCAGTCCATCTTCTTCAAGTTGCGATACTGCCGGGTACGCGCCATCCAGGACGCGGCGCTGATGCGCGGTTGGTCCGGATCCAGTTCCCAGACATGGAAATACATCATGAAGGGCTTATCAAATTTCCGCTTCCAGTGGGCCACGGCATGTTGCAACAAAGTGTGGGGAATCTGGCGAAAGTAGTTCCCTCCTGAGATGGGAAGCAAATATCCCAGCAGGTTCATGGTGGCGTGGGGGAATTCCCAAATCTCACGCCCGTCGATTTCGTCGAGAAATGCAGCGCGCGTCTTGCGGTCGTAAGTAAACGGGACAACGCTGGAATCGTAGACGTAGCCTTCTTCGGCCAAAACGTCGAGCACCCAGAGGTCTTCGACGGAACGCAGGCCTTGGGGAATGCGGAAACCGATGACACGACGCCCGCTGGCAATCTCGAGAAGATCACGGGAACGACGCGCATCGTCGCGAAATTCATCGCGCGTCATCTGCTGAACGTCGCGGTGAGCGTAGCCGTAGTTGGCGATTTCGTGACCCTGGCGGGCAATTTCAGCAACGAGCTCGGGCTGCCGTTCCGCAATCCAGCCCAGGACGAAGAAGGTGGCCTTGACGTCGTTGCGTTTGAGCAGATCCAACGCCTTGAGCGTATTGGATTCGAAACGGGTCTCGAAACGATTCCACTGGTGCGGGCTAATCAGTCCACGCATCGCGCCGACGTGGAAATAGTCTTCGAGCACGACCGTCATTAGGTCGCGCCCTTCTTTTTTCGGACCCAACTGGTTTGGATCCAGCTGGTTCGGATCAACCTTTGGGACCCGGGTCATACCGCCCCCTTTGCTTGAGCTGGTGATCCTACCAGTTCCCGATGCAAAATGTCTGTGATTTTCTCACCCGCCGTGCCGTCTCCGAAGGGGTTGACCGCGGAACGGACACGCTGCGCCCAAGCCTGGTCGGCGGCGGCGGCGTTGAGGAGCAGTTGCAAGCGCCCCGGCTGATCTCCGACTAGAACGGCGACCCCGCATTCCACGGCTTCCGGGCGTTCCGTATTGCTGCGCAACACGAGGAGGGGCTTGCGCAAGGTCGGCGCCTCTTCCTGGATGCCACCCGAGTCGGACACGAGCAGCCAAGCGTGCTGTAGCAAGTGGACAAAATCGGGATAATTCAGCGGTTCGACCAGATGAATCCGCTCCTGCCCGCCCAGCTCGGCTTCGGCGGCAGCGCGCACGTTCGGATTGGGATGAACGGCGAACACCGCGGCGACGTCTTCGTGATCGCGAACAAAATCGCGCAGGGTGCGCAGGTGCTGCCGCATGACGCCGCCGAAACTCTCACGGCGGTGAGTAGTCAGAACAATCAGTTTCTTCCCTGCCGCGAGCTGCAACAGTTCGGCAGCTCGCTCCGAGGGCTGAGCATTTTTTAAAATGTACTGGAGCGAATCGACTACGGGATTGCCGGTAACGAAGATAGCGGCGTCGGGAACGCCCTCATGCAGCAGTGCCGCCCGGTTCCCCGCCGTGGCCGCGAAGTGGTAGGTAGCGACCTGCGATACCAAGCGCCGGTTCATTTCTTCCGGAAACGGGCTCAGCGGATTGCCGGAGCGCAACCCAGCTTCCACATGCCCAACGGGAATGCGGTGGTGAAACCCCGAAAGCGCGCCTGCTAAGGCCGTAGTCGTGTCCCCCTGCACCAGAATGAGGGTGGGCTGCTCGCGGCGGATGATCGGCTCCAGGCCGGCCATCACGCGGGCGCAAACTTCATTCGGAGTCTGATCGGGCTGCATCACGTGTAAGTCTTCATCGAGTTGGATGCCGAAGAAATCAAGAAAGGGATAGAGCAAACTGGTGTGCTGGCCGGAGCTGACGACGAGCGTGTCCAAGTCGGCACGGTTTTTGAGCGCGCGCAGGACGGGAGCTAGCTTGATGACTTCGGGGCGGGTGCCAAAGACGCACAGAATCCGCTGCCTGCCAGCACCACCACGCTGACGCAGTTCTCCAGTCGCTGGGGAATCATGAGGCGGCGGGGGGTGGCCTGATTCCTTACTCGATCGTAAGGTGACTTTGCTCATCCGAATTATCGGGGGAAGAGCTTATTGAGGTGCAAGTCGTACGCCAAAATCCAGCTTTCAGCATATGCTAAGCACATTTAGATATATGACGTTACAAAGCTTTTTACCAGAAAACTTTAGTACTATATGCAAATTTTTGCACAATAGCGTTGGGCCTTTCATTCCGTTTGGCTTTTCTGGGCATTTCTTACTGTAACCCGGTCCCGTACCTAGCGGGAATCCCCCCTCGGTGCCATCGTCTCCGACGAATCAGTCGTTTCATTGTAGGATGACGAACAGTCCAAACCGGAGCTCACATTTAGACAATGCGTGCCCTACAAACGTCACCTTCGCGATTCGCCAGCATCGCTGCCCTTGCCCTGGTAGCGCTCGCGGTCGCGCGTATCGCCGCCACCTACCACGTTTTCAATCAGGCCTATGACGAACCCGCGCACATTGCCTGCGGGATGGAATGGCTGGACAAGGGGACGTTCAAGATGGAGCCGCAGCACCCACCGCTGCCGCGAGTGATGGCGGCCCTGGGGCCGTATCTGGCGGGATTGCGGCTGCCGGAAGTGGGATATGTTGGCGGGAATAAGGCGAATGGATATGACTTTTACGGGGCTGGCAATCAGATTCTTTACGCCCGCGGGCAATATCAGCGGAATCTGACGCTGGCGCGACTAGGGACGCTTCCCTTCTTTGTGTTGGCGGCGTGGGTAACATTTCTCTGGACGCGGAGTTTGCTAGGAGACTGGCCGGCGGTATTGGCGGTGTTTCTGTTGACGATGCTGCCTACGGTTCTGGGTTACAGCACGTTGGCGTATGTGGATCCGGCTTTGATGGCATTCCTTCCCGCGGCGCTGTTGGCATTTGTGCGCTGGCTGGATGTACCGGGATGGCGGCGATCCTTGGCGCTGGGGGGTGCGGTGGCAGGGGCAGCGCTGTCGAATACGCCGTGGATGGTGTTTTTGCCGCCGTGCTTTGTGGCCATTTTGGTGTGTAGATGGTGGGCAGAAAGAGGCGAGGCGCGGGCGTCAATCCGGGAGTGCGCGAGAAGGTGGACTCCGCAGGTATTGGTGGCGCTTCTGGCGGCGTGCGTTGTGCTTTGGGGTGGATACCGCTTTTCAGTGGAGCGGCTGGACACGGTGTTTGAGAACCCAGGACGTGACATTCAACAGCTACATTTGCCATCTCCGGCTAAAGGCTTGATTCTAGAAATTATAAAAATCAACCCGCCGATTCCTGCACCAGCCTTTTTTCAGGGACTGGGGCGGGCGATAGGGGAGAATTCCAAGCTCTATCCCGCGTATTTGTTTGGCAAGGTGAAGCGCGGGGGTTGGTGGTACTTCTACTTCTTCATGCTGGCGTTCAAGACGCCGCCTGCGTTTTTACTGCTCGCTCTGGTGGGACTTGCATGGGGATTGCGAAGGTTGTGGAGCGGACGGGATTGGCGGATGGCGGCACCCGCGGTTTCGGTGGTGGTGATCCTGCTGGTGGGGATGACGATCAAAGTCAATCTGGGGGTGCGGACGATTTTGTTTGTGTATCCGCTGCTGGCGATTTTGGGGGCACTCGGATGGAGGGAGATTTGGGATTTGGGAAAGCGATGGCGACG
>JAYTQD010000245.1:0-11193 GCA_043746935.1 Acidobacteriaceae bacterium
GCAGCCAGCTCGCCGATGCGCGCGAAATTTGGCAGCGAAGCATCCAGAGCGACGATGCGTTTGAGCACAGCCATCTGTTGCGGCTTACTGCCCTGAGCGCCCAATTCATGCAGCGCGGCTTCGTAAGTTTCCAGCGCCAGCTTTCGATTTGAAGCTTCCAGCAGTTGTCCAAACTTGATTTTTTGTTCCGTGCTGGGATTCGAATGACGCGCCAGCTTTTTGTACGTGAGGCTGGCCCGCGTAGCGTCGCCAACACCTACCTGACGCTCGAAAAGGTCTCCGAGGAGGACTACGGCTTCCGGCGCGCGCCCCACGGAAATCGAGAGATCGGCAGCCATTTGGCGCACCGTGTCGTTTTCACGGTCTTCCTGCAGAACGGACAGATACTCTTCCAGGGCAGCTTCCGGCTTGCCTTTTTGGAGGAATTTTTCAGCACGCTCTACGCGCTTCGCGATGTCGGCACGATCAGCCATTCGGTTGTTGACAGGACTCGGACTAATTCTAGGCAGGCGCGGGAATGGCAGCAATCGCCGACCCGCCCCAAGTGGTTACGAAGGTCATCGAAGTGGCGCTGTGCCCCCTCTTTGGAGGACTTTCCTGAGCGTGATCCTTACCGAAGTAAGTAACTGTACTGATTCCCTGCTGCTTAGAACCTCATCCTCGGCTAGGCTCAGTCGATAGCCCCCGATAGAGCCAAAAGCCTTGTGTACGGACCGAATTTTGTGACGACCCTTCTTGCCAGCGCAATGGACTCCCAACCGAACCCCTTAGCCTTTCTGGCTTGGTTCGGCTGTTTGTGCGGAATCTATATTTTTGGGCAGGGATTGTTTATGTTGCGACGCGCGCGCCGTGAGCGGATGAGCGCGGTCTCAACCATTCGTGACGCAGGCCCGGGACTGTTGCATGTGGGCGGTTTGACGGAAGGCGATCCCACGCTATTGGCCGCGGTTTCGGGCAAATCCTGCTTCTACTATCGGGCAACCGTTTGGCGGCAGGAAGACTCCACCCAGGATGACGCCTGGGAAAAAGCGGCGGAGGAGACGATGTCCAAGCCGTTCGTCCTCAACGACACTACGGGGCGCATCTTGGTGGACCCTGGGGGCGCGGAGGTAGACATGCCGCGCGACACGCATGAAGAGTACGGCAAGACTTTGCTGGCCACGCACACGGATATCCCCGCCAGGCTCGAGGATTTCTTGACGCGGAATAAAGTGGATACTCGTACCGCTCTGCGGGTGGAAGAATATTTGATTCCCCTGGGCGCTGAAGTTTTCGTATATGGAATGAAAACGAAAAACTCCAACATTCCGGCAATTACCGGGGTTCCCGCGCCGACGATGAGGGCCGCGTCCTCGAAGAGTCCTGCCGCTGAACCCAAGCCCGTGACGCAGCAAATCATTCATCTCTCATCGAATTCGCGTACCACTCCGGCTGCGGAGATGACCATGCAGTCGCGTTTGGCGGCGGCGCTTACGCTCGCGCGCGGGACCACTTCGGAAGCTAGATCGACGGAAACTAGATCGCCGCTGCCCCTCACGATCCCTAGCATCTCGGTCTCTGTCGAAGAGCGAGTGGAAGAGACGAAAACACAGGGCGCTCTTGTGCCGCCCCCTTTGCATACTTCCGCGCCTAAAATGCCACCGCCACCCTTTGTGCTTCGTCAATCCCAGGACGACTCTCCCTTCACCATCTCCTACCGCAGCCAGGACACAGCAGATTCTTCTTCCAGCAGAAGAGCCATCGCGTTGCTTGCCGTCGGACCACTCCTCTCACTAGCAAGCACATACTGCCTTTTCGTAACTTTCGGCTGGCTGTAAGCCTAAAAATCCTGACGAACTATAATCCTTATGAGTTGCAGTGCCGATCGCTAGATCGCGCGATTCTGGCTTGAGAGGATTCCATGCTGACCACGCAGAACAAAACCACGAAGCTCGACCTGGCGCACATCCGGGCACAGTTCCCCTCTCTTGCACAAACGGCGAATGGGCATCCCGCGATATTTTTGGACGGACCCGGCGGCACGCAGGTTCCGCAGCGGGTGATTGATGCCATCAGCCACTACCTCTCACGCGACAACGCCAACAGCGGCGGCAACTACGAGACCGCGCGTCGCACCGACCAGATGCTGCTCGACGCTCGCCATGCCATGGCGGATTTTCTGGGCTGTGATTGGGACGAAGTCGCGTTTGGCATGAACATGACGTCGCTGACCTTTGCCATGAGCCGGGCAATTGGACGCGACCTGAAGGCCGGGGACGAAATCGTGCTGACCTGTCTCGATCACGACGCGAACTTTGCTCCCTGGAAAGCTCTCGAAGAGCGCGGCGTCGTTATTCGCGTGGCGGATATTCGCGAGGAAGACTGCACGCTGGATATGGCGGACCTGGCCGGCAAGATCAACAACCGAACGAAAGTTGTCGCGGTGGGCTTGGCTTCGAATGCGGTGGGCACGATTAGCGATGTGGCCGAGATCACGCGGCTGGCGCACAAGGTTGGCGCGCTGGCGTATATCGACGCCGTACACTACGCGCCGCATGGTCCCATTGACGTTCGAGCGATTGACTGTGACTTCCTGGTGTGTTCGGCATACAAATTTTTTGGGCCTCACATGGGAGTGCTGTACGGCAAGCGCGAACATTTACAGCGGCTGACGCCGTATAAGGTGCGTCCCGCAACGAATGACTCGCCTCAACGCTGGGAAGTGGGGACGCTGAACCACGAATGTATTGCTGGAATTACGGCCTGCGTCGATTATCTTGCGGACCTCGGGCGCGGGGTTAATCCATCCGCCTCCACCCGGAGGCAAGCCGTGCTCGCCGCGATGTGGGAAATTCAGCTCTACGAGCGCGGCCTGGCCGAGCAGCTGATCGGCGGCCTGCTGAAGATTCGCGGGCTCAAGTTTTACGGAATCACGGACCCGCGCAGGTTTGAACATCGCTGCCCCACGGTAGCCGTCCGGATTGAAGGCCACACCCCGGCGGAATTGGCGAACCAGCTCAATGACCGCGGAATTTTCACCTGGGACGGCAACTACTACGCCATCAATCTGGCGGAGCGGCTCGGCGTGGAGGCTTCTGGCGGTTTTCTTCGTATCGGCCTGGCGCACTATAACGGGGCGGATGAGGTGGATGCGTTGCTGAAAGTGTTGCGGGAGATCGCGGGCTAGGCTTCCATTCCCGCATCGAAGTGCATACCCGGCATAGGCCTCTGGTGCCAGCACAAACCCGCTCTTTTCCTTTATCCTTAGGGGGGGTAGTCCGATTTTTTTAAGTTGGAATCTTACTGATGAAATCAGAACGCACAGCAGGCACGCAACTACTCGACGCACAAAATGACGAACGCGAACGGGTCTTCGACTCCTTCCGTAGATGGGGATACTTGCAGGCCAACCTCGATCCCTTGGGGCAGCTGAAACCGGATCCACATGCTGAACTGGACCAGGCCGGAGAACACGCCGCCGAAGCGCGCGCCATTTACTCTGGCACGGTCGCCGCTGAGTTCATGCACATCGCCAATCCTGAAAAGCGGCAATGGATTCAAGCGCAAATGGAATCCCCGGCGCCTCACGTGGACCGGGATTTCGTCAGCCAACGCCTGATCCGCGCCGAAATGTTCGAACAGGTTTTGCAGCAACGCTATCTGGGCAACAAAAGATTTTCGCTCGAAGGCAACACCTCGCTCGTCCCCCTGCTCGATGAAGTCCTCGAAACGGCGGGCGAGCGCGGCACGGAAGAATTAGTGCTAGGCATGAGCCATCGCGGACGCCTCACTGTGCTGCTGACCATCGCAGGCCGCCCTGCCGAAGAACTGTTTGTCGGCTTCGAAGACGTCGACCCCCGCAGTGTTCTCGGCGGCGGCGACGTCAAGTATCACCTCGGCGCGACCGGTGACTACACAACGCGAGGTGGCGCGCACATCCATGTTCACTTGGTCTCGAATCCTAGCCATCTGGAAGCTGTGGACCCTGTTACGGTCGGCCGCACGCGCGCCAAGCAAGACCGCGCGGGAGAAGACGGCCAGGAACTCTATCTGCCCGTCTTGATTCACGGTGACGCCGCTTTTGCCGGGCAGGGGGTCTTCGCGGAAACGCTGAATCTCGCCGACCTCAAGGGATATTCCGTTGGCGGAACGATTCACATCATCGTCAACAACTTGATCGGCTTCACCACCGCCCCCAGCGATGAGCATTCGTCGCGCTTCGCCTCCGATCTGGCGAAACGCCAGCCCGTTCCCATATTCCACGTGAACGCCGAAGATGTCGACGCCGTGGTCCGCGTCGCCCGAATGGCCGCCGAGTGTCGCTACAAATTCCACAGCGATGTCGTCGTCGACCTGATCGGCTTCCGCCGTCACGGCCATAGCGAAATCGATGACCCGACCATCACCCAGCCCCGTCTCTACCGGCTCATCAAAGACCACCCGCCGCTGTGGAAGATCTATTCCCGGAACGTTGACGAAAAAACGGTCGAGGCGCAGTTGCAAGAGACCAAGACCTATTTCGAGGAAGCGCAAAAGCGCACCGCGAACATCAAGAAAAAGCCTCTACTCCGCGATCTGCCAAAATACTGGGACCGCTTTTGTGGCGGCAGGTACGACTCCTCCTACGAGGTTGACACTGCACTCTCACTCGATGAACTCGCGGAACTCGGAGAAAAGCTCTCGAGCTACCCCGCGGGCTTCAACATCCACCCCAAAGTAAAAAAGCTTCTTGAACAGCGCGCCGAAATGTCACAAGGCAAGCGCACGGTGGACTACGGCATGGGCGAGGCTCTAGCTTTTGCCAGCCTCTTGCGGCAGGACATCCCAGTCCGCCTCACCGGACAGGATTCCAGACGTGGAACATTCAACCACCGCCATTCCGCGCTCATCGACACCGAAACCGAAGAAAACTACATGCCCTTGCAGCACATCACGTCCGGCCAAGCCCGCTGCCAGATCTACGATTCATCGCTTTCGGAATCGGCGGTTCTGGGCTTCGAATACGGCTATAGCCGCGACTATCCCGAAGCGCTCGTCCTCTGGGAAGCGCAATTCGGCGACTTTGCCAACGTCGCCCAAATGGTCATCGATCAATTCATCGCCGCCGGTGAAGAAAAGTGGCTCCTGCTCTCCGGCCTGGTCATGCTCCTCCCGCACGGCCACGAAGGCCAGGGTCCGGAACACTCCAGCGCGCGCATCGAGCGCTACCTGCAACTGGCGGCCCGTGATAATTTCCAAATCTGCCAACCTTCCAACGCCGCTAACTACTTCCACATGCTGCGCCGTCAAGCTCTCCGCAAATGGCGCAAGCCCCTTATCGTGTTCACGCCTAAGAGCATGTTGCGCAACCCCGACGCCTGTTCGCCCATCGACGATTTCGTGACCCACGGATTCCTGCCGGTCGTCCCTGACAGTGAGGCCGTGAACGCCAAGCGAGTACTAGTCTGCTCCGGCAAGATTGGCCACGAACTGGAAGCCGAACGGCACAAGCGCAAAGACTCTTCCACCGCCATCGTCTACCTTGACCAGCTTTACCCCTTCCCCGAAGCCGAGATGCAAAAAGAACTCGACCGCCACGCCTCCGCGCGCGAAGTGGTGTGGGTCCAGGAAGAGCCCGCCAACATGGGAGCCATGTTCTACGTAATGCCGCGTCTGCGGCGGGTTTGCGGGGATCGTCCGGTCTTCTCCGTCAAGCGCTCCGCCAGCCCCAGTCCGGCCACCGGCAGCGCCAAGGCTCACGAAATGGAGCAAAAAACACTCAGAACTCTCGCTTTTACTTCCACAACAGAAACAACTAGCCGCAATTAATCAACCATGAATTGGGGTGCCCCGTCCTTGTCGCGTTCTTTGCGACAGGGCCTGC
Organism: Acidobacteriaceae bacterium; assembly: GCA_043746935.1. Lineage (GTDB taxonomy): Bacteria > Acidobacteriota > Terriglobia > Terriglobales > Acidobacteriaceae > JANXUC01. The sequence continues at coordinate 5,843 of JAYTQD010000245.1, forward strand.
CCTGAGCGCAGTCGAAGGGGCGGGGGGTGCGCCCCCCATCCGCCTGTGGATAACCCATCCCAAACCAAACCCCGCCGCCGCTCTACAATACTTACGTGAAGCCCAACATCATTTTTGTCGAAGATGACCCCGATATTTCGCGACTGGTCAAGCACCACCTCGAGCAGGCGGGCTTTGCCGTACGCTCTTTCCATACTGGCGCGGGCGTGATGGCGGACGCCGAAAAAAACCGTCCCGCGCTCTTCCTCCTCGACATCATGGTCCCCGGTGGAGATGGCCTGGAGTTGTGCCGCCACATCCGGCAGACCCCCACCCTCAAATCCATCCCGGTGATTTTCCTAACCGCCAAGGGCGGCGAAGCGGATCGAGTTCTAGGATTGGAACTTGGCGCGGACGATTACATCTCCAAACCCTTCAGTCCCCGCGAAATGGTGGCCCGCGTCAAAGCCGTACTCCGTCGCTTCGAACGCCCCCTGTCGCCTTCCCCGGTCAAAATTGGCGATGTCGAGATTGATCCCGGCGCCATGACCTTGACGGTACGCGGGCAGATCGTGCCTACCACGGCCACGGAGTTTCGCCTGCTCGACTACTTCGTCCGCCATACCGGCCGCGTCTTCACCCGCGACCAACTCCTCGATGCCGTGTGGCGCGATACCTCCTACGTTACGCCGCGCTCCGTCGACGTCTACGTCCGCCGCATCCGTGAAAAAATTGAGCCCAACCCGGAAGATCCCCGATACCTGCGCACCGTGCGGGGGGCGGGCTACCGGTTTGAGGCTCCCAAGTGAAGGCCAGAATTTTCTTTCGGCTACTCGCCTCGTTCGTTCTCGTCCTGCTCGTCGCGACCGGCACACTTTACTTTCTGCTGGATAACACCTGGCACGAGACGCTCACGCAAGAAACCGAGCGCAATCTCCGCCAGAAAACGTTGATGTTCGCGCAACGCGTGGATGCCGACCGCCACGCCTCGCTGCAAGAAATTGCCGCGCAGCAAGGCCAGGCCGCCGGTGCGCGCGCCACCATCATCGACGTCACCGGCAAGGTTCTGGCCGACTCGGAAACTGATCCCTCCACCACGGGAAATGTTTCCGAGCGCGAAGAGTTCGTTGCCGCTCTACACGGACAGGTCGGCGTCTCAACCCGCAGCGGAAACCGCGCCGGCGTTCCTCTCCTCTTCGTTGCTGTTCCAATTCAGGGGGGCGCGGTTCGGTTGGCATATCCCCTCGCAGATGCGGAGACCTCGGTGCAGGAGCTGCATCTACGCTTATGGTTGGGGGCGCTAGCCGTATTTTTCCTGGCCTTGCCCTTGGCCTGGGCGGGAGCGCGCGTCCTCGCCGCACCCCCGCGCAGCGTTTTGGAATCTTCCACCACATCTTCGACCGCCGCGGCATCCAGCATCGAGAACGACAGCCCGCCTCAGCCGCCACCGACAGCTTCTCCGCAAGACGCAGACTCCGAAGACCACCACAACCAGGCCCAGCTCGAGACCCTATTGAACTCGATGCAGGATGCCGTCATCGCCGTCGATGCCGACGGACGAGTGCAGTGGGCCAATCACGGCATGCAGGAACTGACCCAGCGCGTACGCCTGCAAGCCCCACTGGTGGAAACCGTTCGCGATCCGGAACTCTTGCGCGCCGTCAAAGAAGCAGCCGAGACCAAAACCGTACGCGGTGGCCGCGCCATCTCCATCGTTTCCGGCAAAACCTTCGACGTCACCGCGGCCCCGTTGCCCGACGGCGGCGCCGTCGCCGTCCTCCGCGATCTCACCGAACGCGAGCTCCTCGAGAAAACCCGCCGCGATTTTACCGCCAACGTTTCCCACGAGCTCCGCACTCCCCTCACCTCGATTCAGGGCTATTCAGAAACTCTCCTCGATACAGTTCCTCAGGACAGCCCGCAGCGGGAGTTTCTGGAGATCATCCGCAAAAACGCCGCGCGCATGACTCGGCTGACGGAAGATCTACTAGCCCTGGCACGCGTCGAATCCGGCGACAAGAGATTTGCCTTGGAGGCCGTCTCCTCGGAAGATCTACTCCGCGACGCCGCCCAAAATTTTGCCGAAACCGCTGACGGACGCGATCTCCAACTCGAAGTAAAAGACGAAGCTTCACGCCCTGTGCTGGCCGACCGCGATGCCATCCACCACGTTTTCGGCAATTTATTGGAAAATGCCGTCAAATATGGCGGCTCCGGCACTCGCATAATTCTGGGCGCGCGCGCTTTGGCAGACGGCGTCGAATTCTACGTCCAGGATTTCGGCCCCGGCATTCCCTCGGAACATTTGTCGCGTCTGTTCGAGCGCTTCTACCGCGTGGATAAAGCCCGCTCCCGCGAATCCGGCGGCACCGGCCTCGGCCTCTCCATCGCCAAACACATCGTTCTGGCCCACGGCGGCGCCATCCGCGCCGAGAGCGAACTCAACCACGGTGCCACCTTCCTCTTCACGCTCCCCACCGCCGGCGAAGACAATGGTTCCACATGATCGTGTGGCGCGGGCGCCCTCGCCCGCGAGCAACCGCCCCACTCACCGCTCAAGTATTCTATAATTGGAATATAAAAGGACGCACAATGAAACTCACCGCCGTAAGCCTCTTGGCGGGTGGCTCAGGCTTTGATTTCTGTGTCCCCATTCCAGACCGATGGGTGCTCTATCCTTGCGCACTTTGCAAGGGTGGGTAGCGACACTGCCGATACAACTCAAGCTTTTGGCGGCCCACTCCCGGAACGAGATCTTCGCCCAACCTTCATTCACCGCGACCGAACCCGATTCCCCGAGCGCATAAAACCGAAAACTGCTCCACCGCCAATCCTCAGGCTCCGTCACAGGCCCCCGCTTCACCGGATTCTGATGCATATAGTTCAGCTTCTCCACCCGCTTCTTCGCCGTCCACACGTTGAAGTCATAGAAGCGAACCTGCCAAAACGGTGTCCGCAGCGCGTCTGCAAAAAGCACCCGCTGTTGGCCCAGGCTTTTGATCTCTAGGACACAACCAACACAAGGGGTGCCCCCGTCCTTCGCGCACTTTGCGAAGGACGGGAGTGAACAATGCTCACACAACGAAACGAACAAAACTCGCGTCAACAGTATCGCCGCCCACGCAGCCGTGGACCCGAGAATCAAGGCTCTCGACTTGATGGACCCTTGGGGCGACTGGCCACATTGGATGGTCGAGTCCACTAGAGTTCCAACTGAAGAACGTTCTGCTTTCCTGAAGCCAGACTTCCTGGACAAGATTGCCGCTTTGGACCCAATCCAATGGCTGCCAAAGTTAAAGACACCCGCCGTGCGCGTGCAAATCCTCAACTTCGATACCATCACGCCGAAAGCAGCCAAGGATGCCGTCGCAAAAGCCTTGCCCGCTTCCGCGACGCTCGTCCGCTACGAAAACGCGAACCAAGTCCACGATGCCTTAATGATGGGTAAGGAATTCGATTGGATCAAAGCACAAATACGGCCTGCCGAGCCGCAGGTTGCCCCACAAGTGAGTCTGAAATGAAAGTCAGGACTAAAGCCAACAAGAACTATCGCGGGTTCACTCTCATTGAACTCATGCTTACCATCATCATTCTTGGAATCCTCACCGGTCTCGCCGTCCCAATGGCCCGCACCGCTATCAAGCGGCAAAAAGAAAGTGAGTTGCGCTACGATTTGCGCCTGCTCCGTGACGCCATTGATCGCTACAAAGATGGCGCGGACCGCAGCTATTTTCAAAAAGCAGACTCCTACGGCTATCCCAAGACCCTCGACTCACTGGTTACAGGCGTGGAAATCACCGGCGGCAAGAAGGTCCGCTTTCTCCGTGAACTCCCCATCGACCCCATGACCGGCAAAGCCGAGTGGGGCATCCACTCTATGGAAGACGATCCCGATTCAGATTCCTGGGATGAAGCCACCGTCTACGATGTGTACTCGAAAAGTGAAGGCACCGCCCTCAACGGAACACGCTACCGGACTTGGTAGTGCATCTTGATCCTGTCCCTCTCCAAAATGAGAAGTGCATCAGAACGGGGTTGGAGAGCGCGGAGTTGGAACCTGTGTCAAATGACGTTGGTTGAGGGGAATCACATGGTCGAGTAAGTCGCGACGGCGGTAGCGGTCAAGACTTTTTGCATCTGACGCAAATTTTCGCCTGTCCAATCGTGACACATCCTCAATCAAACACTTGATACGGAATGGTGCTCACTTCACTTTTCTTCGACAATGGCGAGATCCCACGGTTGCAGTGTCAACTCTTGGGAGTGCCCTACCGCCGCTCCCGCCAACAGTTCGGAGCCTAAACCGTAGGAATAAGTGAACTTCTGGGAATTTCCTGAATAGTTGAAGTAGTAGTGAAGTGTCTTGCCGCTTTTGTTGGTCCCATGTTTCACGCGGACAGACGGCGGAAGACTTTGGTCGGGTCCCGTCAGCCCTGCAAGCTGAAGAACGCCAAGGATCACCTGCTCTTGAAGCTTGTCACTGAGGACCGTCCCTTCGTAAGTCAGCGTTCCTTTTCCGAAACTATTACGTGTAATCGCGGGATACTTTCCAAAAAACGGATGGTCATAATAAGCCAGCCCTTGTGCGGTATCCGGAATCAGCATTTCCGCCCACTCGGAAACCTTGTTGTCTGCGCCGGCGTGGAAGGGATCGTCCTTCAGAGCCAGCGGCTGCCGTAAACTGGAGAACTCTTGGTAGTGAAAACCCGCGGCTTCGCGCAGAAGACCCGGCGCCATGGTCCATCGCACCGTATCGTACTCGTTCGTAAATCCGCTCTTGAACGCCATCACCACATGCCCGCCTTGGCGCACGAATTCCACCAGCTTTTGCAGCGTTGCATCGCTCGCAACGTACAGCGGCGGCACCGCAATGATCTGGTAGCTGGAGAAATTCGTGCTCTCCGGAAACACGAAATCCACCCCTACATTGCTACGATAAAGCGCGCCGTAGAACTGCTGCATGACCGAGTGGTACCCCACCTGGTCGCTGAATTTCATGAACTCGATCCCATAGTGCGAATCGTTGCTGTACAAAATCGCAACGCGATTCGAACGTTTGTAGTCCACAATCTGTGGGCCAATGCGTTGGAGTTCGTGCGCGGTTCGGCTGACTTCGGCGTAGGCACGCCCAGGTTCAAGATCATGCCCGAGAACACCCTTCCAATACGTCTCCTGCCCATAATGGATCGAGTGCCAATGCCAGTACTCCACCATGTTGGCGCCCGAGGCGGCGTGGGTGTAGACATCGAGGCGGAGCTGCCCATCATAGGGCGGATATTGCCCCTTCGAGTCCCATCCGATGGCCTCCGCATTCGTTTCCGTAATCAGGTAGTTGGTTTGCTTCAGCGAGCGCGTGTAGTCGCCGACGTAGG
>JAYTQD010000246.1:0-1544 GCA_043746935.1 Acidobacteriaceae bacterium
CCGATTAGCACCACCAGCGGCACGCGGTTCTTGGTAAAGCCAATCGCCTCGCCCAGCCCATGCACAGGAAATGGGCTGTAGGCTTCAATGTCGTTGTAGCCGGAGCGGTGCGTCGTCTTCGCGGCCGCAACCAGATCCGAAGCCGACACGAACTCCGCCATCAAGCCGTTGAGGGTGCTCATGAGTGCTTGCCCTCCAGCTCGACGGCGGCATGCTTGGCTCCGCTTTGGGAAACATGTGACTCCGGCAGCAGCATGCGAATTTCAAAAATCGAAATCATGGGCAGTACGCGGCAGAACAAGAAAATCATGGTCACAAACAGGCCCAGAGTTCCAATGAAGGTCATCCAATCCCACCTCGTCGGGTAGTACATCCCCCACGACGAGGGCACAAAGTCGCGGTGCAAGCTGAGGATAATAATGACGAAGCGCTCCAGCCACATGCCCCCCAAAATCACCAGCGAAATCAGGAACAGCACAACCGGACTGCGGCGCACGGATCTAATCCATAATACCTGCGGCAAAATGATGTTGCACATCCACAACATCCAGTACGGGCCAGCATAGGGTCCGAAGAAGCGGTTATGCACCGTGAACCAGTCAATCGACTTTGGCCCCGCGTACCATGCCATGTAGATTTCGAGAATGTAGCCGTAGGCGACGATCAACCCCGTCGCCAGCATGACCTTGGCGGCGATGTCGAGATGTTTCTCCGTAATCATGTCCCGCAGGTTGTAAACCGCGCGCACCGGAATCACCAGGATCAGCACCATGGCAAAACCGGAGTAGATCGCCCCGGCTACGAAGTAGGGAGGGAAAACGGTGGTATGCCAGCCCGGCACAATGGAAATGGCAAAGTCGAAGCTTACGACCGTATGCACGGACAGTACGAGGGGCGTTGAAAGCCCTGCTAATAAAAGGTAGGCCGTTTCATAGCGCTCCCAGTGCCGCGCCTCGCCGCGCCATCCCATAGCCAGCGCGCCGTAGGTCATGCGAATCCACTTGTTGCTGGCCCGATCACGCAGTGTCGCCAAGTCGGGAATCAGGCCCGTGTACCAGAAGACCAGCGAGATCGTCCCGTACGTCGAGACCGCAAACACATCCCACAGCAGCGGGCTGCGAAACTGCGGCCAATAGCCCATCGTGTTCGGGATGGGGAACATCCAGTAAGCCAGCCACGGACGCCCCGTATGAATCAGCGGGAACAATCCGGCGCACATGACGGCAAACAGCGTCATGGCCTCGGCAAAGCGGTTGATGGAATTGCGCCACGATTGCCGCAACAAGTGCAGAATGGCCGAAATCAACGTCCCGGCGTGGCCAATACCGATCCACCAGACGAAGTTGACAATGGCAAAGCCCCAGCCCACTGGGATGTTAATGCCCCAGATGCCGGTCCCTTTGATAAAGAGGTAGCCCACGGCCGTGCTGAGCATGAGCACGATGCCGGAGCAGAACATGACGCCCGCCACCCAGCCGATGGAGAGGGGCCGCTCGAGCACAATGTCGCTGATCTTCGCCGTGACGCTGGCCAGATCGTGACCC
>JAYTQD010000247.1:0-1541 GCA_043746935.1 Acidobacteriaceae bacterium
TTAGGCATCTAGACTAGGATCTCGCATGCTATCAATTCACACAACTCTAGCTTGTATTCTTCTCGCACTTGCGTCAACCACGACTCTGGCTTATGCGCAGGACACAAACCTTCTACCCAAGTACGGCGGCGTGCCCAGAAACGAAGCGCAGCTTGCCTCGGACGAGGAATTCATTAACACTATTGAGGGGCTGTATGGCGGCAATAGAATCGAGGCTGCAGAATATTTCGCGACGCGTGGTTGGAATTACCTACGACAGGACAATCGCCAAGACGCAATGCGTCGTTTCAACCAAGCATGGCTTCTAGACAAATCCAACGGCGCCGCGCTTTGGGGAATGGCAGCCATTCTTGGAGGGGCCGGCAACACCGCCGAAGCACTGAAGCTCTTCTCGGAGGCAGGGCGCACGCTCGAAGGCGACATCAACTTCTCTGCCGACTACGCAATGACGCTGGGAGTTGCAGGGGCAGACTCGCACAACGACGTCCTTCTCAAAGATGCCTTTTCTCTGTTTGAACGAAACTACCAGCGGGAGCCGCAGCATGTTCCGAACTTACAAAACTGGGCCAAGACGTTGTTCTATGTCGAGAAGTATGCCGAAGCATGGGAGAAGATTCAACTCGCTGAGGCAGCACCGCGCCACGCTGAACTTAACGCCAGCTTCATCGCTGTTCTACAAGCCAGGATGCCACGTCAGACTGAAATCTCATTGGCTCAGACGCCACAAAAGCTACCAGAGGCGACGCTTCATATCGTCCGCCCCTTCACCCCAGAACTACTCATGGCGGACGCGCACGTCGAAATCGGAAGCGCGTATCGGGTCAATCTTCCCTACAACAGTTGCACGACAGTCACGATCGCGCCCGGTACTCACACGATTGTTCTGTCATGGCAGCCCTCCGGACCAATGGCAGATGCGTCAATAGCGGAGCAACCTCCGTACCGTTTCAAAGTAACGCTCAAGTCTGCAGAACAGAGCTACCTCAGCCTTCACAGCGAAGCGATGCGCTGGTGGTTCGAAGAGGTCTCGAAAGAGAACCTTGAAAAGGATCTGGAGCACTGTCGTCCCCAAGTCGCTTCGAGACTCAATGTCAACTGATAAATGGTCGACAAATCACAATGATGCCTAACCCTTCCATCGAGGGGACGCTTTCCGGCCTACGGCCTCCAAGCGCCCCTCATGTCAAACGTTGGGCGAATACACAATTCGGCCTTCATGCATAAGCCGTCTCGCTTTACCGCTGCAGTAGGTTTGCCCGCATCGCGCGGCGGCAAGTCCGTGGCGGGCTGCTCGCGCTGCAGCTCGCAGCGCACGGTTTATGCGCCGCGCTCTATGCCCGCCCGCATTCGCCTTTGCGGTTCTGCACCGGCTTTTGCCTTCCACCGTCTTTCAGGCGAGCTTGGTCTGTCAGGCAAGGTCGGCGCAGCAAGTTCCTTCTTCCTCAGTTCACCACGTAAGCCCAACCCAACGCTCAAGCTGACTTGCCTACGGCAAGCCGCTTAGCTCCACGTTGGGTGTCACAAAGCCCCTCCTCAGTGGT
>JAYTQD010000248.1:0-1540 GCA_043746935.1 Acidobacteriaceae bacterium
TCCCCTGACGACATGGTATCTCACATCGAGTTTCTCTGACCGCGCCCTCGACGAATTCGTCATCGAACGCCGCGGCCGCCTATGGCCGGCTCCGCGCAATGCTCGAACAGAAGGGGACGCCGATCGGATCGATAGATCTCTTAATTGCCGCTCACGCGCTCAGCCTCGCAGTGCGTCTCGTGACGAACAATACGAGAAAATTTCGGCGCGTCCCCGGGCTACGCCTTGAGAACTGGGTTTAGCGAAAGCATCAAGGCCGCCATTCCACGCCGCGCACCCTCTTCGCTGCAAAGCCGACTACAACTCGACAAGGTGGAAACAATTCTGCGGCGAGTATCAAAATGTATGATTACAAGACGCGACCCCGTTTTTGAGTCGCTATGCCGCCCTTAGGTTGGGCGTCTTAGGCATAGCCAGCTTGTTCCAGGCGGCGAAGAAGAAGTGACGCAAACGCCAAGTGATCCAAGCAGGTATCAACGTCATCATTCAGGTTGACCTCGTGCCCTCGCGGATTCCGAATCGCCATCACGGCACCAGAGAAGAGAAATCGGTAGCCCTTTTGCTCGTCAATCTCACTGGCGTTCGTCAAGGGCGTAAGCCGCAGGGATGGCTTTCCTTCATCAAACACTTGCATCATCAGCTTCATCCCCGACTCACCGATTTTTGAGTGTTTCTGCACTACCTTATCGACAAACTTGAATGCCTCAAAAGTGGCCTCTGCATAGTGGCCGTCATCAAAGAGGCGTCTGACCTTCGGCGGCAATCGCGGGTGGAGGTTTCTCCGGTCGAATGGATGGAGGCTTGAATCACTCTGCTCGTCGCGCTCGTTGAACGCGTGCGCTCGCCGAGCCACCGACTCAAAGAATTCAAGAAAGTTTGGCATTCAGCAGATTCTCACGAATGCTCTTAAAGATGCGATCGTAAGTCTCCTGATCGCCGCTGGCAGGGAGGTTGATCTCGATTCGGACCGTAAGAGCAACGCCCGCTTCAGCCTGAATTCCCTTTGTGGGAACCAAGGTCGCGGCCGAATTGGCGGTTGGTTCAGATGCCATGCTTTGAGGCTTCTGTGCTGCTGCTCGTGAGGCCGACTTTTCGCCCTTCTTCGCTTTGGGTGCTGACCGTGGTGCCGCACCATCTGTCTTGCCGCAGAGGCTTGCAAGGGTCTGAAATGCAGAAGCTTGACGCTGGCCGACAATTGCGCTTGTATGATCCGAATTCCGAAAGAACGAAATCAGCTTGTCGGTCGGCAGCGTCCATGCGCTGACTCCATGTAGCAAGAACAAGTCCGAGTAGGCGGTCCCGACAAGTTCCGAGAATCCGGTTTGGAACTCAGTATTGTCATGCTTGCTGAAGACACTTGCAGCCGGAGTGCTCTTCTTACCTTCCGCATCGATCACGCCGACAAAACGAAGCGTATTAAGAACATAGGTTTCATTATTTGGTGGGCGGTTTCAAGTTCCAAGTGCAACGGGTGAATAATGACGCAGTTGCGTAAAGACTTCCAGGGGCGTGGCAAAGTCCAAACATTTTCGTGGGCGTG
>JAYTQD010000249.1:0-4198 GCA_043746935.1 Acidobacteriaceae bacterium
CGGTCCGCGATTATCTGATCGTCTACGTCCCGGACAAGAAACCTCTCGTCGTGATCGCGGTCCTTCACGGTCGCCGCAATCCAGACAGCATAGTGGACGTCCTGCGCGGAAGGCGATGATTTTGCCGGCAATAGCGCGTTTGCCCCGTTCCAATCCACCCCCTAAGGTACAATCGCGGGCCAGACTTCAAGCAAGCTTTTTTAGGAGAGATATCGCTGATGGAAAGCACCGCGCAAACACCGGAATCGCTTGTTTTGCTGATCTTGGTCGCCAGCCTGGTCGTGCTGCTGGCCTATCGGCTCGCTAAGCTCTATCGACCGGAGTCCGCAGCGACGCCGCGAGGTTGGCTGGAAGTCGATCCCGAGCAACTGCGAGCGGCGGGCTACACGAAGCTGGCGCTGATTAGCGCGCTGAGCCTGTTTCTCGAGATGGTGATGATCCGCTGGGTCTCGTCGGAAATTCGCGTTTTCGCCTACTTCAAGAATTTTGTTCTGGTCGCCTGTTTTCTAGGATTTGGAATGGGTTGCATGTTGTGCCGGCGGCGAATTCATCTCAACGTGATGATTGCGCCGTTGTTGCTTCTGACAATTATTTTGACGGCACCGGTATCGCCGCTGCACAACATGATCGCGGGACTTCCGGGACTGTTGGGAACGGGATCGGAAGTACACATCTGGGGAGTGCCAGCAGCACCCGCCAGTTGGTCGGGGATGTTTCTGGCCATGCTGTTTGTGGTACCGCTGTTCGCGGAAATCGCGCTCGTGTTTGTTCCCACTGGGCAACTGGTGGGTTGGGCGCTGGAGAATGCCGCGAACGGGGTGACGGCGTATAGCGTGAATGTGCTGGCGAGTCTGGCCGGGATTGGCGCATTCACAGCGCTGGGTTTTCTGAGTCAGCCACCTTTGGTTTGGCTGCTGGTGGCGGGCGCTCTCAGCCTGCTGGTATTTTGGCCGAACCGGCGCGCGCGGATGGTGGTGGGCGCGGCGTTTTTGTGCTGCGTGGCTTTGCTCAGCCTTCCCGGCAAGGCGGGCACGCGGACGTATTGGTCGCCCTACCAGAAGCTCACGCTAATCGAAGAGGGTACCGCGGGCAAACTCCGTTCCTACTCGCTCAATACGAATGATGCTTGGTACCAGCAGATCTTAAATCTGTCCCCGGAGTTTGTACGAGAGCATCCGGCGGAATTTGCACGCAGCCCCATTGAATGGAACCCCTATAACTTGCCCTACCGATTTTATCCCGCGCCTGCGTCGGTACTGGTGTTGGGGTCGGGAATGGGGAATGATGTCGCGGCAGCGTTGCGAAATGGAGCCAGGGACGTGGTCGCGGTGGAGATTGATCCGCTCATTCTAAAATTGGGTCGCGAGTTGCATTTCGAACATCCCTACCAGTCGCCGCGGACTCGCGTCGTCTTGGACGATGCCCGCAGTTATGTGCAGAACAGCCAGGAAAAATTCGACTTGATCGTCTTTTCCCTGCTCGACTCTCATACCACGGCTTCGCATTTTACGAACATCCGCATCGATAACTACGTGTACACGCGGGAAGCGATGGTGCAGGCGCGACGGTTGTTGCGTCCGGATGGTTTGCTGATTTTAAAGTTCCAGGTGGAAACTCCGTGGATCGCCGGACGGTTGCACGGCCTGCTGCAAGATGTGTTTGGCGAAGCGCCGGTGCAGTTTCAAAGCCCGCCCGCGTTTTTTACGACCGGGGGACGGTTTTTCGTAGCGGGTTCCCGGCAGCGCATTGAGAAAGCGTTAGCCGACCCCGTGTTGGGGGCATACGTTGGCGCGCACTCACAAATGCCCATGCAGCCGGCCCGGGTGACAACCGATGATTGGCCATATTTTTACCAACACGCGCCGGGGTTGCCGTTGAGCGTAATCCTGGTCTCGCTGGCGGTAATTGTGACTCTGGGCTGGTTTCTGCGGCAGGTGGGTGGAGGAGCTGGGCGTATTCAGCCAGGATTCTTTCTGTTGGGGGCGGGATTCATGCTACTCGAAGCGCAGATCGTCAGCCGAATGGCGTTGTTATTTGGAACAACCTGGGTGGTGAATTCCATCGTTGTCTCGGGATTGTTGTGCCTGATTGTGGCCGCGAACTTGGTATATCAAGCTTGGCCGGGGATTCCGCTGTGGTGGGCGTATGCCGGGCTGATGGCTTCGTTGGTCGTGATGTTTGTTGTCCCAATGGAACGGTTGTTTCTTGCATCCTGGGTGGCGCGAGCGTTGCTGGCAACTTTGGTGTTGTGCTCGCCCGTGTTTTTTGCCGGGATTGTGTTCGTGTCGAGTTTCGCCAAGGCAAGGTTTGAAGGTAGCGCGCTGGGATCGAATTTGTTTGGATCGCTCGCGGGTGGACTGCTGGAGTCGTTGTCGATGTGGTTTGGGTTGAAGACGCTGACGATTTTGGCGGCGGTGATTTATTTGGGGTCGGCGGTGGGGTTGCGGAAAGTGCGGGCTAACTGACAACTAAGGGCGATTGAGTCAAACTACCAAAACTCCAGTTCCACGGGTCGTACGGAGGCGATCAATTCGAAATCACTACGGTTGGATGTGATCAGACGTGCTCCGTGAGCGCGGGCTGTTAAGGCGATGAGAACATCGAAATGCAGATCTCGAAGTTTCTGTGCTAAGAATCCGTGACCTTGGTTCAGTCTGCTAAGGAGTTGGCCCGACTCCAGCCAGTTTTGGCTTGTAGGCGCAAGAACAGGATGATTTTTCTCTAAAGCGTGCAGAAAATTCTTCTCATTGAGCTTAGTAGCTCCCCTCCACAGCTCCGCTAAGACGACACTCGATGTTCTAATAAGCCCGTTGACAGATTCGATCCTGGCTTGATGTCGTCCGGTTCGCAGCAGGTCGACAAAAATCGAAGTGTCGAAAAGAATGAGGTCACTCACCGAGGCCCGTGAACGAGAGTTTTCCGGCGTTCTTCTTCATAAGGCTCTTGAAGCGTTCTGTGGCCACAATTTCACGGAGAGCCATGTGGATGGCTTCGGTTCGCGACTTCACGCGAAGCACTTTAGCGGCTTCGTCGGCTAAGGCGGTGTCCAGGCGGATTGAGGTCAATGCGACGGCCATGCTGCGTCAGTCCTGTATATACAGAATATATAATTTGTATATATCTGTCAAGACTCTTTGGCGGCATCCGAGAAGGGTCGGATCGCGGGCGGGGACGCCCGCGCCACACGAGACTTATTCGACCGTTACAGACTTCGCCAGATTCCTCGGCTGATCCACGTCGCAGCCACGGCGTACCGCAATGTGATAAGCCAGTAATTGTAGCGGCACGATTTCCAAAATAGCCGAGAGTTCGTCGGGGGCTTGCGGGATGTACAGTACGTGATCCGCGGCCTCTTTGATTTCCTCGTCGCCTTCGGTAGCAAGAGCGATAACCTTCCCGGATCGCGCTTTGACTTCTTTCAAATTTGACATCGTCTTCTCGTAGCGCGTGACCGAGTTCGGATCTTTGTGGTCGCAAGTCGCGATGACCACAACAGGCAGATTCTCGTCGATGAGGGCGTTGGGGCCGTGCTTCATTTCTCCGGCGGGGTAGCCTTCGGCGTGGATGTAGGAAATTTCCTTGAGCTTAAGCGCGCCTTCCAGAGCAATCGGGTAGTGAATGCCGCGCCCCAGAAAGAGGAAATCCTGCACGCGAACGTAGATTTTGGCGAGGTCTTCGCATTCCTCGTCGCGCGTGAGCAACTGCTCGATCTTGCCTGGAAGCAGCGTGAGCTCACGGACCAGTTCCTTGGCTCGTTCGGGAGAAAGAACTCCGCGCACTTCGCCGAGATGCAAAGCAAAGAGGTAAAGCGCGGTAAGTTGCCCGGTAAAAGCCTTGGTAGAAGCAACGCCAATCTCAGGACCGGCATGCGTATAAATCGTGCCGTGAGCTTCGCGCGTAATCATCGAACCGACCACATTGCAGATCGCCAGCGTCTTCGAACCTCGGGCCTTGGCCTCACGCTGCGCGGCAATGGTGTCGGCCGTTTCACCGGATTGCGAGATCACCATCGTGATCGTGTTGGCCCCAATGATGGGATCGCGGTAGCGCCATTCGCTGGCGTAATCGACTTCCACCGGAACGCGAGCCAACCGCTCGATCATGAATTTCCCGGCCAGCCCAGCGTGCCAACTGGTGCCGCACGCGGTAATATTCATTTTTTCCAAGGAACGGAATTCGGCGGGTTCAATTTCCATTT
>JAYTQD010000250.1:0-11152 GCA_043746935.1 Acidobacteriaceae bacterium
CGAAGGCGGCCTCGTTCGCGATGCTGATCCGAATCTTCGTCGAGGGCCTGCCGTCGATGAACGAAGACTGGCGGCTGCTGTTCCAGGTTCTCGCGATCGTGACGATGACGGTCGGCAACGTCGCCGCGCTGACGCAGTCGAACGTCAAACGCATGCTGGCGTATTCGTCGATTGCGCACGCGGGCTATCTTCTGGTCGCCTTTGCGTCGACACCGGCCTGGGGCATCCCCTCCGCGATGTTTTACACGGCTGCCTACGCCGCCATGAACGTAGGGGCTTTCGCCATCATCAGCCACATTGGCAACTACGGAGAGCGCTACACTTCTCTCGACGACTATGCGGGCTTGGGGCGGCGCGAACCCTTCATCGCGGCGATTCTCACGATATTCCTGCTTTCGCTCATCGGTATCCCGGCAACGGGCGGCTTTTTTGCCAAGTTCTACGTCTTCAGCGCCGCGCTACAGGCGAATCTGGTGGGTCTGACCATTCTGGGCGTCATCAACAGCGCCATCGCGGCCTACTACTACCTGCGCGTCATTGTCATCATGTACATGAAGGAGCCGCAAGGTGAGGCGGTGCCCATGACCCCGCTGCCGGCTGGAGTAAGGTTGGTTCTGGTGCTGAGCACGCTGGCCACGCTCTACTTAGGCATACTGCCGGGAGCGGTCTTGGCTTACGCTCAGGATTCAGTGCGCAACCTGATGCAATAGCTCTTCGCCAAAGGTTCTTCCGTCTGACAATCTCATACGGTGGCCAATCTCAGACAACCTCAATCGACCGCTACAGCCACATCAATCCGAGCGAATACCCAACTAGCGGCCAGCCATAAAACAATTGTTTCCACGAGGGCTGCCGGAATTACCCATCCAGCCGACATGCCCGGATGTTCATAGGAAGCTTTAAGAAATACCCGCATCAGGCTGTAGAGCGGAAGGATATACTCCCACGCTCCCCCAAACTGATAGGCCAAAACTCCGGG
Organism: Acidobacteriaceae bacterium; assembly: GCA_043746935.1. Taxonomy (GTDB): domain Bacteria; phylum Acidobacteriota; class Terriglobia; order Terriglobales; family Acidobacteriaceae; genus JANXUC01. The sequence continues at coordinate 980 of JAYTQD010000250.1, forward strand.
CACGCCCAGCGTGAGTCCCGTAAACATGGCCGACATCCATGGGTTCATGTGTGTCGAATAGAAGAGCGCCACGGACGCTGCCAGCACGCAGGCCGTGATCACGCAAAGCATCAGGTACCAGAGGTAAATAAAATTAAAACCAATAGGGCACAGTGTCCAAGTGCCGGTGAACCCGAGCATGAAGCAGAACAGTCCAGAAGCAAGCGCCACCCCGAGCAAAAGGCCGGAGAGGTAGTCGCGCCGGGTGACCGCCTTGCCCAGCACCGCCAGGATACGTCGGGAGCGACGCTCGTTATAGATGGCGGAGCCACCAAAAAAGATGCTGAACGCCACTCCGTACATCCCCAGCTGTTTGAATGTGAGGAGGATGTCGTCTCGATCACTGCGTGCATCAGAGACCAGTCCGAGCCCAGCCAGACCCAGCAGCGAGAGCTGAAGCACGAGAATGGGCCAGCGCTGCTCGCGAATGAAATTGAGCGCGATCATCCCAATCAGCCGGAGACGCTTCACGGAGCCTCCCGCTGTGGCGCGTGACTTGTATCAACGTCTGGGCCACTGGTTAGCTCCAGAAACAGATCTTCCAGCGAGCGTTTTTGCGGCGATACGCTAATGACTTCCCCGCCTAGCGTCCAAATGCGCTCGATCACGCTGCGTTGTTCCAGCTTACTGGCATGGAAGCGAATCCGTCCGCCTGGCAGGTTCTCTGCTCCGGGCATGCTGGCTGGTGGAATCCCGCTGGCAGTCACTTCGAAGTGCTCGCGGGATTCCAGCAAGTCCGAGGGCCGTCCTAGACGCACGATTCGGCCGTGGTTCAGCACGGCGATGCGATCACAGACCAACTCCACCTCGGAAAGAAGGTGAGAACTGAGAAAGATCGTCTTTCCGCGGTTGCGCCAGTCCAGAAGCATTTCGCGTACGGCATATCTTGCCAAAGGGTCGAGGGCGGATGTGGGCTCATCCAGGATCAGGAGGTCGGGGTCGTGGACGATGGCCTGTGCCAGACCGATGCGTTGCAACATGCCACGCGAAAACTTCGCCACATTCCTGCTGGATTCGTGCGCGAGGCCAACAGCGCTCAGAGCTTCCCGGGTTCGGCGCGAAAGAGTTTCACCCGTCAGTCCATTGAGCGCACCGTAGAAGCGCACCAGCGTCTCCGCTGGACGGTGATAGAGCGCAACATTTTCAGCCAAAAAGCCCACCCGGCGCCTTGTCGCAGCGTGGTTAAAGCGTTTGCCAAACATCAAGCCGCGGCCGCGCGTGGGACGAACAAAACCCATGGCAAGGTGGATGGCGGTAGTCTTGCCCGCGCCGTTGGGGCCCAGAAATCCGAAAATCTCACCCTGCTCGACTTGGAGCGTGAAATGGTCCAGCGCTCGCACCGTGCGGCGGCGGAACAGGGCTCGGTAATCTTTGATGATGTCCTGGAATTCCAGTACCGCTGGCATTTGCCGCTATTCTACCCGCAAGAGTGGGTAGGACGTGTGTGCGAGAACGGTTCTGGCTGAGCCTTAGCGGAAACGGACCGTCAGTGAGGAGAGCATATCCACGGGTTCACCGTTGGAACGGAAAGGCTCGTAACGCCATTGACGCACGGCCTCGATGGCAGCTTCGGAGAGTCGGGCGTCGCCGCGGATGAAGCGAATATTGCGAACCGTTCCGTCCTGGCCGATGATGCCTTCCAGCAATACTTCCTCGGGCAGGTGAAGCCCGATGACTTCGGGTGGAATGATCGGAGCAACTTGGTGGATGAGCTTTCCGCCGGTGATGTCGTCCAATGCCGACTGTGCCCGTCCTGACCCGGGTGTGTTTTCGGTCGTATCACCCAGTTTTTCAGTTTCCGCCGCACTGGTCACGGACCCAATCAGCTGACCACTGCCGGGAAGCGCTCGATAGACAACCTTGCCTTTTTCATAGACGACCAACCCGCCGGAGCGCTCCCTAGCGTCGTTCCTCTCGCTGTCCTTCCTTCGAGGAGAGTCGGGTTGAGCCTTGGGAATACCCGGTTGCGGCTTACGGGGTGAACTCTTGCGGGCAGTTGAATTGGCTGCCGTCGTCATAGGATCTGAATCGGGCAGAACCGGCTTTACAGGAGACACAGCGGACTCCGTCAGGATTGGGTGGGAATTTTCCGTTGGCAACCACAACAGACCTGCCGCCGCTACTAGACCAGTTGTCAGTGCCACCAACGCGAGTCCCAGATTTCGCCGGGTCCGGAGTGGCCGCGCCGTTGAGGCCGGAGCCTGGAAACTGTACGGGTGCAGATTCGGCGATGGCAGGCTCTTATCGGCGACTTCTACAATTGGGCTCGGAATATTCCGGGTTGGTTCCGGAGGCGTTAGTTTACGGTTTGTTACTTTATGCTGTGTTATTTCATGGTCCGTTACTTCGTAGTCCGAGACTTCAACGTCGGTTCGTTCAGGACTCGTCGCGGCCATCCATGGCTCGACCCTCGCTCGCGGCGTTTCCGGAAGCCGCGGTTGGGAAGCAAGAGTCGCCTCGGCAAACGCCACCGTCTCGACAATACGGTGTCCCAGATTCGTCAATTGCTGGATCGTGGCCGGATCGAACGCATGCAATCTTGGAGCAAAGACCTCTAAAATTCCAATGAGTTTTTGTTGCTGGAACAGCGGAATGATGGCCAGCGAACGGATGCTCATGGCGCGGCACATTTCCGCATCAACGCGAGCATCCACTTCGATATCCTGGCAGATTTGCTGCTTGCTTGTGTAGACGCATTCCGCCGACAGGCCGTCCTGAGCTTCAATCCGTGTTCCTAGCGCCGGCGCGGACTTTCCTGCGGTGGCGCGGCAGACAAAGTGATTTTCCGGGACGCGCAGCGCAATCGCGCAACTAGACCCACCCAGGAATGATCGGGCTTCCTCTGCTAATTCGTGGAGGAGAAGATCTAATGCCAAACTGGAACCCGCGCCAGAATCTTGAAACGCGGAAAACACGGCTCGCAGCTTTTGCAGCTGTAGTGACTCGTTCCGATCTTCCCTTTCCGCTGCGCTTTGGGATTGCGCCCACGGAAAACTTGGATTCTGCGCCATCGTTGCACTTGCCTCATCGCCAATCAATCGCGCCTTACATCTTCGTTCTGCCTTGGCGCGGTGGAAGCGTGCTAACTTCGTGGCTGGTTACTTAAAGTCTCAACCGGAATGCTCTGGAAGTCAACGTCCACTTTTGCCCTGTATGACTTTAAGTAACGTGATTCCCACAGTCTGGATCCCTTGTCTGATGCGGGATTGGCCGGACGAGCTCCACGACAGTCTCGCGCCGCGGCGGAGCGCCAGCGTGCATTCATCCGGAAACCAAGGCTGGGAGTGCCAATATTTTAGCCGTTGTGCCGGATTGTTGGCAGAGCTAGATCCAATCCCAAATCGGTGCTCGCAACACACGCAACGCCTCTGTTGGCGCGGCAGAAAGCTGATACAGTTAGAAGAGTTTGGAGGGGCTGTGCGCATTGCCATTGTTGGTTCGGGATATGTGGGTCTGGTCACGGGAGTCTGCCTGGCCGATCTCGGCCACGAGGTTGTCCTCGTAGACAACGATGCCACCAAGATCGCGGGGCTCCAACGAGGCGAAGTTCCCATCCACGAGAAGTTTCTGCCTGAGTTGCTAGCCCGGCATCGTGGCGGGCGCTTGCGATTTTCCGGTGATCTGGCCGCTTCGGCCCGCGACAGCCACGCTGTATTCATTGCAGTGGGTACACCGCCCACGGAGCAGGGCGACGCCGATCTTTCTTACGTGGAATCCGTGGCGCGTGATGTTTCGGGCTCCATCTCCAGCTACAAACTCGTTGTCGAGAAGAGCACGGTTCCGGTTTATACGAGTGGGTGGATTCGTAAGATTATGCTGCGCAACGGGGCAAAGGCCGATTCTTTCGACGTGGCTTCCAATCCGGAGTTTTTGCGCGAAGGCACGGCGGTGACGGATTTTCTCTACCCGGACCGTATCGTTGCCGGCTCGGATACGGAACGCAGTAGCGCAGTGCTGCGGGAGATTTACGAGCCGCTGACCAGTGGACGCTATTACTCCGAAGCGCATGCGGTACCGCGGCCCGAAGGCGCGCAGGCGCAGTTGCCTCATTTGATGTTAACCAGTGCGAAGAGCGCGGAGCTGATCAAACACGCGTCCAATGCTTTTCTGGCGATGAAGATTTCTTTCGCTAACGCGGTGGCTTCCGTCTGCGAAAGCGTTGGTGCGGACGCGAAGCAGGTTTGTCAGGGCATGGGCATGGATACGAGGATCGGTCCACGATTCCTGAATCCCGGGATTGGCTATGGCGGGTCGTGTTTTCCGAAAGACCTTCTAGCGTTTCGCTCGGTAGCTCGCGAGTGTGGCATGGATTTTCGGCTGCTCGACGAAGTGATTCGAATCAACGAAGAACAACGGCAGCGGTTTTTGCGGAAAGTTCGGAGCGCCCTATGGACGCTGCGCGGCAAACGGCTCGCGGTGCTCGGCCTTGCCTTCAAAGGTGGTACGGACGATATACGCGAGTCCCCAGCGATCTTACTGGTGCAGGCACTGGTACAGGAAGGTTCCCAGATCATCGCTCACGACCCTGCTGCCATGCCGCGCGCAAAAGAAGTCCTGCCAGCGGCAGTAGAGTACGCCTCCAATCCGTATGACGCAGCCCGAGGCGCTGATGCTCTGCTGATCTTGACCGAGTGGGAAGAGTACGCTCAACTCGACCTAGCACGGCTGGCTCAGGAGCTGAAGTACCCAATTGTCGTGGACGGCCGCAATCTCTACGAGGGCAGCGCGATGACGCAGCACGGCTTCACCTACTACAGTGTGGGACGCCCGACCGCGGCTCCAGAAGAACACGCGGGATTAGTGCCCAGCAGCGCCATGTCTCGCAACGACGCGGTCCGAACCGAAGGCGAGCGCAAAGCTTAAGATGGCTACCCTCCGAACGTTAGTGACAGGCGGCGCAGGTTTTGTTGGGTCGCACCTCTGCGATGCCCTGTTAGGAGAGGGCCACTCTGTCGTAGCCGCCGATAATCTGCTGACTGGACGACTTTCGAATCTCGCACATCTCCGTAATGAACCGCGCTTTGAATTCCTACGACAAGATGTCTGCCAGCCCTTTGATTGCGGTCGCCTGGACTACGTTTTTCACTTTGCATCGCCCGCCAGTCCGGTGGATTACGCCGCTTACGGAATTGAAACGTTGCAGGCAGGATCGCTCGGAACCTTCAATGTGCTGGAAATTGCCAAACGGAGCGGCGCCGTGTATTTGCTGGCCTCTACGTCCGAGTGCTACGGCGATCCGCTGGAGCATCCGCAGCGGGAGACGTATTGGGGCAACGTGAACCCGATCGGACCGCGATCCGTCTACGACGAGGCGAAACGCTTTGCCGAGGCGGCGACTATGGCGTACCGGCGCTACCACCAGGTCGATACCCGAATCGTACGTATTTTCAATACCTACGGCTCACGCATGCAGATTAACGATGGCCGGGTGATCCCAAACTTCATGCGACAAGCGCTGCGTGGCGAGGACCTGACCGTTTACGGCGATGGCAGTCAAACGCGCAGCTTCTGTTACGTTGCCGATGAAGTGGAAGGGATTTTGCGGCTCTCACGATCTCAAGAAGCCTTGCCGGTGAATATTGGGAACCCTGTCGAATTTACAATCCTGGAATGCGCACAGCAAATACTGGAAGTCACGGGCGCCTCCAGCAAGATCTGTTATGAGCCGCTGCCCAAGGATGATCCCAAGCAACGCCGTCCAGATATCACAAAAGCTCGAACAATCTTGGGTTGGGAGCCGAAAGTTGAACTATCCGAGGGCCTGCGGTTAGCGCTCGATTACTTCCGGGAAGAAGTTGCTGGTCTCAAAGGTGAAGCGGTTCCGGTCAAACGCTAGGATGAAGCACAGTTTGTAAATTAAAATCAACGCTTCCGCAAGCTGGAACCTGCCGCGAGAAACTCCAGGATCTGACTAAGCTGGTTGCGCTGCTCAGCATCTTCAATGTTGAACTGGACGCCCATACCCTTCCCCCGCATAGAGGTTTGCACCTTGCCGCGAGTGCGCAGCTTCATCACACCCGCGCGAACTTCTAGATTCAACATCGTCCCCTTAGGAAAAGGCGTCACCATCTCGATATAACACCCACCCTGGCTAATGTCGGCAATATTGCACCAATTCGGAACGGTAGACCGCTGATCCGACACACGAACTCCCGCATCAAATCGGTAGCGGGATTGGGCACGCCGTTCTTTCCTCTCGGGCATTGCGATGCGTTGCCGCACCACAATGGACGGATGTTGAGGGTCGCGATCCCCGGGCCGGTCCATCGGACCAAATCGTTCCACCTCCATCGCTACTTCGGGAGGTTCGTCAGCCCCGTCTCGATCCGTGTTCTCCAGCCAGTGATCCAAGGCCTTCCGCGACGCAGCCGGCACGCTGGCAAAACGGATGCCTGCGCGCCCCTGGATATCCTGCCAAACCACATTGCCAGACAAGCGCACGGTGGCCGTCTGCCCTGGAATCTGGAATTCAAAATACAACTTGCTGTCCGGTGGCAGCCGTTTCTTTGCTTGTAAGGCCGCGCCGGTAGGGCTCAAATTGAACAGGGTTACAGGGGCTTCTTCCACAGCAGGCGAGCTCACAGTTGTGGAGAGATACACACCGCGCCGATTTGTATCCCTGCGGTCTTTACCGCTGGAGCGAAAAGCATATTCCAAACTGATCAAACTACGATCCCGAGAAACTGGTTTGTATAGCACGAAATGCGCCCCGATCTCGAAGGCACGCTCCGAGCAGTCTTTGCTGCTCAAAATGGCAATAATCCGCGGCTGCTCCACTTCCTTCCGCCGAGCGATCACGTCGATGACATCCAATACACCAGGCATATCCCCGTCCAGCAAAACAGCGTCGACAGGACGCTTCACCAGGGCCGCTCCAGCCATCGAAGCGGTTCGACACACCTCTGTTTCCGCGTGGAGTTCGTGGATAACCTCCTGAAGCACACTGATATCGCGGTCGTCAGCGGAAACAATGAGGGATATGAGAGGCATGCTGTGGGAAGCCTAAAGTCTTTCGGCACCAGCCAACAAGTTACCGGGGTACTGCCCGTCTCTGGGGCGACGGAAAGACACCCCAGCAAAGCCCAAGAAAACATAGACATACGGTCTCTCAAGAGGAGTGACAGGTGCAGCGTACAGTAACCCTCCCGCCAGTACTTACCAAAGTCCAAGCACGATGAGTACCTCGGTACTTTGACGCTACTTCGGGTCGCTCCTAGCATAGCCATAGAAATTTACGAAGCCCGCGAAGACATAGCTAGGCGCACGCTCCGGCCTCGCGGGTCCATGTCCTCCCACCGCTCAGGAGCAGCGCCAGCGAATTTCCGTGAGGAGATTCAGGGATGGCTATGCGAATCAGACAGCAAAGGCAACATCGCGCTCTATCAACACGGCAACCGTCCTCAATGCGTGGCTTCAGTCTACTGGAGATGGTGATCGTCTTGTCAATGGTCCTCATCGTCAGCGGCTTTGCGGTCATAAGTACGCAGGGCGCTCTGAAAGATAGCCGTGTGAATGGCGCCTACGACAATGCCTTCATGCAATTACGGTTGGCCCGGCAACGAGCCATTGAGGAACGCAGGCGGTACATTGTCACATTCGGAACGCCTGCGCCTGTTGGTGCATCGACCCCGCTCGGCGCGCCCAATGCGAAAAGTGTTCAGGTCTATATCTGGAATGTGGGGTTCGCGCCGGTTCAATTGAGCACGCTCGATTTACCTCCCGATGTAGATTTTCAAGTGATCAGTGGCATTCCCACTTCAGTCGCCGCCGTGCCGGACGGTTTCGGCAACGCAAGTACGGCGATTGACTACGACCAAGGTGTATCACCGGGAGTCAAGAACCTGGTCATGTTCATGCCTGATGGTTCCGCCCATGATCAATTGGGGAATTCTAACAACGGCGTTCTGTATCTCGCGCGTAATGGTGATCTCATCAGTTCGCGAGCCATCTCCGTCTTCGGAAGCAGCGGACGAATTCGCGGTTGGCGTTTTTCACAGCCAGGAGGAATCGCAACATGGCGACAGCAATGACAAATCACAAAAGAGCAGGCGTTTCTAGCCGAACACTTTGCGGAACGGCAAAAGAATCAGGATTTTCTCTACTTGAAGTGCTCATTGCCGGTGCTGTTATTACCGTCGGTCTGCTCGCCGTGCTGGGCTTATTTGGAACGGCACTGTCAGCCACACAATCGTCTCAGATGGACGAAACTGCTCATGCCCGGGCTACTCAAACACTGGAAAGCATCTACACGGCACGGCAGACGAACCAACTTTCCTGGGATTCCATTAATAATGTGGGCACAACGACGAATGGTGTGAACGGTATATTCACGGTTGGCATGGTCGCTCTGTCCGATCCTGGCGTTGACGGCTTGGATGGCACAGGCGACGACGTTACCCCGCCCGCACCCATTGTCCTGCCTGGACCAGACGGAAAGCTGAGTACGTCAGACGACTTAACTGTCTCCCTCGGCGCGTTCCAAAGAAAGATTGAAATTACGCAAGCTCTGGACCCGAATACGAATGTCCCGATCCCGTCGTTGAAGCAGGTGAAAGTTACAGTCCAGTATCCAAGGGGCAACGGTAGCCTAAGTACCTATGTGGTCCAGGCGCTTGTTTCCCAGTACCGCTAATGAAGGGTGAGGTTTCTATGAATGATACGCACAAACAAAGAACTACCGGCTTTAGCCTTCTCGAGCTCCTTGTGGCGATGTCTTTGGGGTTGCTTATGCTCGGTGCCGCCACGCAACTGTTTAAATCCGCTATGACCACCACGTCGCTCGTCTCCAATCGGACTGAAATGCAGCAAAACGTGCGCGCAGCCCTGGACTTGGTTTCCAAAGACGTTAGTATGGCCGGCGCAGGACTCCCGACTGGAGGGTTGCAACTGCCCACCGGGCTTGGCTCTACAGCGTCCAAGATCGGCTGCAATCAGGTTGGGCAGTGTTACCTAAATAATAAAAACTATGCGAACGGTACGGTTGGGACCGCTCCGACCGTCACAGTAGCAAATTACATGTATGGCATCATTCCGGGCTCCGGTAATGGGATGGAGGCTGTAGGCACAACCAGCGTTGCCGGCAGCGTAGCCGCGATGAATGGTGCACCCTCTCCAGACTCTATTACGGTCAACTATGTTGACTTTGCCCCTCAGTTCAACTTGTTCCACGGCACCTTCGCGAATGCAACGGGAACCGGTGTAACACTGACGCCGCCTATTCCAATGCCGACAACTCTTCTGCCTGCTACAGACTCAGGCACCGGAATTAAGGTGGGGGATTTGCTTTTAGTGACGACCAGCAGAGGATCCGCCGTCGGCGAAGTCACCGTTGTTACTCCCTATCTCACGACAGGAGCCACTGTAACTTTCGCCAATTTGGACGTTTTGAATATGAATCAGTCCGGGGCAACATCGGGCAACATGGCGAGTATAGTGCCAGCGGGTTCATTCACACTGCCTTGGGTGGTCGCAGCCCCTGCTGTAACCGTGCAGCGCCTTTTGGTCATAACCTATTTTATTGAGGTTCCCCCTACTGGAACGCCGCGCTTGATGCGCCAGGTCAACGGCAATACCGCGCAACCGGTAGCTGACAACATCCTCGATATGCAGTTGAGCTATGACCTCTGCGATACCGGCAATCTGGGCGGAACCTGTGCGACCACGGTCGATCCGATTGCTGTATTCCAGGCCCCAACTCAGATTCACAAAGTCAATATCCAGATCATGGGTCAAAGTTTGCTAGCAAGTGGCACGGACTGGCAGAACATGCAGTTGTCCAGTGCCGTCAGCACGCGAAACTTGACCTTTAAGGACCGTTACAAGTGAGCGCGATATTTTTTGGAGGAGACCTGTCCATGGCAAAACGTAGCGTGAACTCGCAAGGATTCGTACTCATCGCAGCCCTGCTGCTGTTATTTCTCTTGTCCGGCATTGCTGTCGGCGTCATGATGCTGACCAATTCCGAAATCCGAATTGGCGGAAATGACAAAGAAACGCAGATGGCTTTTTATGGCGCGGAATCGGGCATGGAAAAGCTCACCACGGATCTGGCGGACTTGTACGGCAGGCGGCAGGCTCCATCCGCTGCGGAGATTCAAGCCCTGACGAACACACCTCCGAATGCCGCCATGGTTG
>JAYTQD010000251.1:0-11152 GCA_043746935.1 Acidobacteriaceae bacterium
GGCGCGGTCCGGCGGGCAGGGCAACGAACGTCCGCGCATCGCCATCCCGATCCAGATCACGTTCGCGGTCGTCATCCTGGCGTATGTCGCTGCGCTTTCGTTCATCGGCGGCGCTGTGTTGTCACGCTATATGCTGCCGGTGGTGCCGTTGGTGATTCTGATTGGCGTTTCGACATTCTGGCGGCGGTTGGCGTCGTGGAAGCTGGTCGTCAGCGGGCTGGCAGCGCTGTTCATCGCGGGATGGTTTTGGAATCCGCTCTACAGCTTTCCGTTTGAGGACAACCTGGCTTACCGCGACTACGTGCAGCTCCACCAAGCGGGAGCAAGCTATTTGGAACAGCATTTCGCCCATGCGCGCGTGCTCACGGCCTGGACTGCGTCGGATGAACTCAACCGGCCCTGGCTGGGCTACGTCCATCGGCCCATGCGGATTCAGCGGATTGAGAATTTTTCTTCGGAAGAGATTCGGGCTTTAGCTGCGGTGAATGCAATGCGCGATAGCCTGACGCCGTACGACGTCGTGCTGGCTTTCTCTACGAAATACGAGGCGCCATACGACATCACCGACCGGCAGCCATGGTCAGGATTCAAGACGAGGTTTTTCGGCTACCACCGCGATCTTCCGCCCGAGGCCATTGCGCAGATTCTCGGGGGCCACATCGTGATGCAGGAGCGCCGGCGCGGGCAGTGGATTGCGGTGATTGCGATGGAAACAGCCGTGGATGCGAAACTTCGTCTACTCGCGCCGTGACCACGTGAGTTTGCGCCAGACTTGGACAGCAAAATCCTCAACATGAAAAACCCGGTTCCGTTCTACGAACGTTCGTCCGCGCTCGGCCCATACGACGGCGGCAAGGGGATGTTGTTCATGCGGTAGTAGACACCCAACTGCGCGCGATGGTGGATGATGTGATTGAGCACCATGGAACGGATGACCGTGATCCGAGGCATGGTAAAGAACACCTTGCCACCCGAAAGCAACGTCCAGGGCTTCATGAAGTCTTGGTCACTGGCTTTGGGGAGCGCAGTGCGAAATGAGGCCGCGCCTTTGTCGAATTCTCGCAGGAGCTGTTCACGCGAGGACGCAAAGAGGGGCTGCATCGGTGGACCTCCCACGGGCGCGAAATCCAGTTGGTCCGTTTCCAGCGTCGTGCTTCCCCACCCCATCATTTCGGCGATGTGACCCGCCAAACGGCCTAGGGGCATGGATTTTTCATGGGGTTTGAAATCCAGCTTGTCTTCAGGCAGACGTTCGAAGAACTTTCGCGTGGTAGCTGCTTCCATCTCTAGTTCGGGCAGTAGAGCTTCATAGATTGCCATGGGGATGTCCTCGTAAATCAGCGTTGTGGAGCAAAGTCGCTCCAGTTTAGTCCAAAGCCCGCTACGCGCGCATTAACACGCCATTAAATGGCAGGAATGCGTCTTAATGACGAGCCAGACTTCCCTGCCCTCGGTTAGACGCAAGGAGTCGCGGGCGGCGAGCGTGAGTTGGACGGAAATTTGCAGGTGCGGGTCCGTGATGCTCTGGACGCGGGCGAGGATGATGACGTCTCTTCTTTCTAAGGAAACCACACGTCCGGGGAAAATGTTGCGCGCGCTAATCTCGATGGGTTCGCGGGTAGCCAGGAGGATGTCGCCGGCGCGGATGCCGATGCGAAGGCGGGTACCGACGGACGCGCGGATGAGCGGAGTTTCCAGGGACAGTGAGCTGTTGGGGGTTCCTGAGGAGTGCAGACGGCAGGTCATGGTGCCGCGATCTTCGTGTACGGCCTCAACCACGGCGTCGAAAATATTTTCGAAACCGGAAAGCTGGGCGACCGTCTCCAGGCGCGGCGCCGTCATGACTTCATGAGGCGTGCCTTTGGCAATGATGCGGCCCTGGTCCAACACGAGCACGCGTTCGCCGAGGGCGAACACTTCGTCGCGGCTGTGAGTCCCGTAAAGGATCGGGACGCGATGTTGTTCGTTCCAAGCGCGCAGGTCGTCGAGAATCAGGGATTTTGTGGGGAGATCGAGGGCGGCTAGTGGTTCGTCGAGAAGCAAGACGCACGGGTCCATGACCAGTGATCGCGCCAACGCGACACGTTGGCGCTCGCCACCGGAAATTTGCGCGGGCTTACGGTGACGGAGATGCTCAATGCGGAAAGAAGTCAGAATGGCGTTGACACGTGATTTCTGTTCCTGGCGGCCCAGGTCGGCCAGACCATAGGCAATATTTTGCTCGGCGGTAAGGTGGGGAAAGAGTGCTAGGTCTTGGAACACGTAACCGACTCTTCGCTTTGCCACGGGCAAACAAAGATTCTGCTTTCTATCGACGAGTACTTTACCGCTGATGGTGATGCGGCCCGTTTCCGGGCGATCGATCCCCGCGATGCAATTGAGGAGTGTGGTCTTGCCAGCGCCGGATGCTCCGAAAACGATGGTGAAGCCCGCAGGCGCGGCAAACGTAACATCGAGGGCGGGCGAACTCTCCGGAGAGCCGGTGGCGGAGAACTTTTTCTGGATGCGGGCCTCAAGCACGGGAAGCTCCGTTCGCATTTTCGTTTTCCGGAACATTTTGTGACCCGCGCCGGTTCAAACCCAGCTGCCACACTCCTCGATTCAATCCATACACACACGAAAGCACAATGAAGGAAATCGCGAGCAGCAGCAGAGCCGTCTGATTCGCCGCTGCGTAGTCTATCGCCTGCACTTTGTCGTAAATATCGATGGAGACCGTGCGCGTGACGCCGGGAATATTGCCGCCCACCATGAGCACGAGGCCGAACTCGCCCAGCGTATGAGCAAAGCTAAGAGCAGCGCCGGTGACCAGCCCGGTCACGCTCAGCGGGAGAATGATGCGAAGAAACGTCCGCCAGCGGGATGCGCCGAGCGTTGCTGAAGCGGCCAGCAACCTGCCATCCACCGCGGCAAACGAAGCCGCGAAGGGCTGCACCGCAAACGGAAGGCTGTAGAGGATTGAGCCGAGGAGAAGCCCCTCGAAGGTAAAAACCAGCGTGTGACCGGTAAGTACCTGCCACCAGCGTCCCAGCGGGCTGTGCGGACCTAGGGCTATAAGGAGGTAAAAACCCAGCACCGTGGGCGGCAGGACCAGCGGCAGCGCGACGACGGCTTCGACGAGGAACTTCCCGCGCCAACGCGAGTAGGTGATCCAGTAGGCAATGGGCAGGCCAAGGAGCAACAACGCGAGGGATACCAGTGTAGCGAGCCGGATTGTCAGCCAGAGGGCTTGGAGGTCCATAGGCGCTTCAGGACAGCGTAGTAAGGATTGTAGCGAGCTTGGGGGGCCGTGCCTACGAAAGTGGGGTGCGCGGAAGAGGACTTACTGAAGTTGGTACGGTGGAGATACGCTTTTTCTTCGCCAAGGAGAGGTAGCGGTGATGGAAATATTCGAAGCGTTGATGATTGTTGGGACTTTGCGATACGGACACACTCCGGGCACAAATGAATCCCTCGCAACGGACTCGATTTGGAGAAGGGATGACGTTAAAAAATCGCTACAGATCGCTTGTGAGCATCTCCAGGTAGCCCTGCGGCGTAAGGAGAGAACGGAAAGGCGAAGAAATCGCCAGCGCAGCTTGCCCGCTAATGCGGGAAGCACGTGGGACAAAAGCGAGGATATGCAACTGGTACTGGAGTTCGAAAAATGTGTCGCAGTGCCCGAAATCGCGCGAATTCACGCCCGAACCGAGTGGGCGATTTTTAAGCGACTCGAACATCTTGGCAGAATCAAGCTAGATCCACCGGCTTTACCGCATGCCGCCTAGTTCAGGCGTAGCTGTTGGAGATCACGGAAAAAAGACAGATCGAGGTAGCAGACATGCCTACAGAAAAGGGCCAGAGAAAAAACTACGAGACACGGTAACTTTTATTCGCTAAGGAGGCGAAAGCTAATGGAACTGATCACGGCAATGAAGATTATTAGGACCTTACATCTTGGAAAGTCCCCTGAGACCGAAGCACCGCTACCAGTAGACTCGGTTTGTATGCGGGCTGATGTAAAAGAGGCTTTGGAGATAGCTCTCGAACGGTTGGCTTTTTCCGCCAACCAGAATGGCAGCCAGCACAACCTACCACCAAACCAGGGAAAAGCATGGTCGCCTAATGAAGATGCCCAACTGGCGCAAGAGTTTGACCGGTCGCTACCGGAAGGCGAGATGGCACAAATTCACGGGCGGTCGCAATGGGCAATTACCAAACGACTGGAGCGTCTCGGTAAGATACCGGCCTCGGAGCCTGCCCTGCCGCAAGCCGCCTAAGAACAGAACCACAGTGCGCGGTCCGGGTTGGTTGATTCACTCCAACATGGCCAACCGGACAGTGTACGACTGGGTGTGGCAGGTGCTGAACTTGAAATTGACTCCCCAGACCGAGCCTCACATACTGGGGAGAGTTTCCCTGCCATCCACTTTCCGAGGTCAAGCATGCCCTTATTTCGTCTTGCACACGTGTGGGTTCTCTGTTGCCTGTTGGTCAGCCTGAATCCGTCTGTTCTCGCACAAGGCGCGCGTGTCAACCCTTCCGGCGCGGGCGAAGAGGCGGACCAAGACCACCCCGCTGAACGGGAACAGTGGTTCATGCAGGGCCGCGTGGCCCCGAAAGGAAAGACGCCAGCGGAAATGCGCTGGCAGGCCTACCAGCAAAAAATTCAATTGCGCGCGGCGCGCATCGTGGCGGCACGACAGGCCAAGGCCGCTGCGACTGGGGGAAGCGCTACCAATGCGGCAGCTTCGACGGGATGGACCGCGCTTGGGCCGGCGCCGTTGGTGTCCGATCCTGGTACGGGACAGGACTACGGATTTGTTTCCGGACGCGCCACCTCCGTGGTGATTGATCCGGCAGATTCCACGGGGAACACGGTATATCTGGGAGGCGCCTATGGCGGACTCTGGCGCACGCAGAATGGACTGAGCGGTGGCTTCGGCAATCCTTCCGGCGTGACTTGGACTCCGATGATCGACACGATGGGCACGCTGGCAGTGGGTGCCATCGCCATCCAACCCGGCAACGCAACCGGCAGTCTTAGCAACACGATCCTCGTAGGAACAGGCGAAGCTAACAGCTCCGCCGACTCTTACTATGGTCTCGGCATTCTGCGCTCGACGGATCACGGGCAGAACTGGAGTTTGATCTCACAGGACAGTCTCGGCAATCCCTTCCATGGTCTGGCTTTCAGCAAGATCGCCTTCAGCACGACGAGCTGCACCACCAACCTATGCACAGTTGTAGCAGCAACCGCGACCTCAACCCTCGGGTTGCTGGATGGTTCACGAACCGGAGCTGAGAAGCGTGGGGTGTATGTCTCACTCAATGCAGGTCAAACCTGGGCCTACGAGACCTCCGTAAAAGATGGCTCCACGGCGATTAGCCCAGCATCGAGTTCGGTAACGTCAGTGAGTTACAACGCAGCGGCGGGATTGTTTTATGCTGCATTCCGCTACCATGGAATCTACTCCTCGACAGACGGTGCGATCTGGACTCGTTTGTCCGTTCAACCTGCGGCGGCGGGGACCGGACTTAACAACTCCGCCACGTGCCCAACTGTAATTCCAAATCCGAACAGTCCAACCTGCCCGTTTTATCGCGGCGAAATCACGGTAGTTCCTACGCGCAATGAAATGTACATCTGGTACACCGACCAGAGTGATGCCGATCAAGGGATATGGAAAAGCATCGACGGCGGTGGCCACTGGACACCTATCAACTTTAGCGACATCACCAATTGCGGAATGCAAGATGCCGACGGAGGTTGTGGAACGCTTCAGGGTGGTTACGATCTGGAACTTGCCGCTGTAGCCAACGGTGTTGATACTGACATTTATGCGGGCGCACGCAACATCTACAAGTGCACCATCACAGCGAGTTCGCCCACTTGCAGCAGCACGACCGAACCGAATTTTTTCATGAACTTGACGCACGTTTACGGGTGCCACGGCATTTCGAAAGTGCATCCTGACCAGCACGGTCTCGATGCAATGGTAGCGGGGGGTAAGGCCGTCATGTATTTCGCGAACGACGGCGGCGTCTATCGGGCAGTGGACGGCTTCGCTGGATTGCACACGGGCGTTTGCGGTAACACGAACCAGTTCGACAGTTTGAACGGAACACTCGGTTCCATGACGGAGTTTGTCTCCATGTCGCAGGATGCCACCGACTCGGCCATCGTCCTCGGCGGCACCCAGGACAACGGGTCGCCGTCCACATCCCAGACAAACACAAACTGGCACAACGTCCTCGGTGGAGACGGCGGCTACAATGAGATCAATCCCAACACTACAGGCACTTCGGGTCAATGGTTCAACTCGAATCCTCCTTTCAAGCAAAATAACGTGTTTTTCAATATCAATATCTACAGCTGCTCACTCGGCTCCGGTTGCCTGGATGGCAATTTCAGCAACACCACGCAGAATTCAACCATTGGCGGGGACAAAGCGCCGTTCTATCCGTTCTTTATGCTTGATCCGCAAATACCTAGCAAGATGATCATTGGAACAGCTTGCCGTTTGTGGCGCGGGGATGTGAGCACTGGAGTTGCGAGTGGTTTCGTTGCCCTTACCGATAGCTTCGAGACGGCTGGAGCTGTTCCTTGCACGGGCAAAGAGGTCAACCAGGTTCACGCCGTGGGCGCTGGCGGAGTAACCGATACCAACGGCTCCAAAGTAATGTACGCGGTCACCGAAGGAACTGGCCCCAACCTCGCGGGCCCTGGCGGAGTGCCTACAGGTGGCGAAGTCTGGGCGACCATCAACGCATCAGGGGCAACCAGCACATGGGCTAACGTCACCTCTACGATCAACCCGGGGCACTTTAGCATTGGAGCGGTAGTCTTGGATCCATCCGATACCACAGGATTCACGGCCTACGTGGGAATTCAAGGATTTCACGCCTCCCACGTATTCATGACCACCAACCACGGCGGAAGCTGGACAGATTTTAGCGGAACTCTGCCGGATGCGCCGGTGAACTCCCTTGTGATCGATCCAGCGGCGGCTGTTATTTATGCCGGGACCGATGTAGGCGTCTTCAGTAGTCCCACGAGCAGCATTATCTGGACTGAAGTTGGTCCCGCCCCGGCTCCCGGTGTGACAGGTTATTTGCCCGACGCGCCGGTTACGAAACTTCGCCTGTTCAGCAATGGCGGCACGAAACTCCTGCGGGCCTCCACTTATGGACGCGGTATCTGGGAGTTTGCGCTGGCGACTGTGCCACCGGACTTTACCGTGAGCGTGCCGACTACAACGTTAACCACTTATCCCAATCAGACGGTTGGCTTCAACGGCACGTTAACGGCGATAAACCGATACGCCAGCCCGGTCGACCTGAGTTGCACGGGGGCGAAGCCGGGTGCCTGTTCGGCAATTGTAACCCCTGTGACTCCCACTTCTTTGGGGGCTGCCTTCACGATCGATGCCGCACATGGAACAACCGGCGACTTCAATTTCACGATCCACGCCGCAGGCACGGATGCAGTGCCTCAGGTACACGACACCGGCGCAACTTTGCACGTGGTCAATTTTGCGATTGGAGCGCCGAATCCTGCAACGGTTACCGCCAATGTCCCGAATACTTCCAATGCTACAACGTTTCAAGTGACGGCTCAGGGATCGTTTGCTGACGCGGTAACCTTGAGCTGTAGCGGCCTGCCGGTAGGGGCAACGTGTAACTTCTCACCCTCTGCGACGGTACAACCGGCCTTGGCATCTCCGGTCCTGGTCACGCTCACAATTGGAACAACGGCGAGCACACCCGGTGGAGCTACTTCCACGATTACGATTACGGCGCACGACGCAACCAATCCGGAACCCGCGCCGAAGACACAAAGCCTCACGCTGAAAACCACTGCGACCCCGGACTACGCGCTGGCCATCAGCAACACAGCCATCACAACCACGGTTCTGGGAAACCCGGCGGCGGTGTTCAATGGAACGCTCACGGCTGTCAACGGCTACGCGGGCGGGACGATCACTCTGACCTGCGGTTCGGGGGCGCCGGCAACCTGCACGCCGCCCGCTCCGATTACCCTGGCGGCCAGCGGTACCGCCAGCTTCACGATCCCAGCTTCCAGCGCGACGCTGGGAACCTTTAACTTCAATATCCACGGTACAGACGGAACCATCACTCACAACGCCCCCGTCACGCTTACCGTGAACGCGGATTTTCACGTCCCGACAACTGTCGTAACCTGCACGGCGGTCACGGCTGGCGGGGCATCGACCTGTTCAATTCCCATCGGTCCTGATCCTCTAACCACTTTCGCCAACAATGTCACCTATACCTGTGCCACAGTTGGGTTCCCGAACCTGAGTTCCTGCAGCTTCAACCCAGCTTCGATCCCGGCGGGAACGGCGGCAACCACGGTTACACTGACGATCCACACGACCGCTGCTGTGGCCTCCCTGCGCACGCCTGGACCATCTCGGCCAAGTGGACCTTTGTTTGCCTTCTGGCTGTCTCTACCCGCGCTGGGGATCGTTTCCATGGGGGCACACCTTCGCTCACGGAACAGGCTGGCTGCAATCGGTGGCGCTTTGCTGGTGCTGGCTCTGCTGGGATCGTTCCTGGGCTGTGGGGGCGGCAATAGCGGTGGAGGCGGGCAACCGGGCACCAACAAGGGCACCTACACGTTCAATGTCGATGCCACTTCCAATGGAATCAAGCACAGTGCCCCGATGTCCGTGACAGTGAACTAGTACCGCGACCGTGTGATTTTGTAGTCACACCTGTGAGAGGAAATCCCCGCCCTGTCGCTGAAGAACGCGACAAGGACGGGGCACCCGATAGAGTTTTATTCCCATTTTGGAATTTTATTATGAATTTTTCTTACTTTCCACGAAATGTCCCGTGCCAGAATTGCCAATCCCTGCTAGGCTGATTCTGCTTTCCTCTCCGCCCCCGAGCCGACGCGAGGAATTCCATGAAGATTCTTGTGGTCGGCGGTGCAGGCTATGTTGGCAGCCATACGGCACAGGTATTGCGCCGCAATGGGTTTGAAGTTCTGATCTACGACAATCTCTCCACGGGCCACCTCAAGCTCGCCAAAGGGTTTGAGTTTATCCAAGGCGAAATTGCCGATATTGGCCGTCTAGCGCGAGCCATCTACCGGGTAGACGCCGTGTTACACTTCGCCGCCTCCGCTTACGTCGGCGAGTCCGTTGCCGATCCACGTAAGTACTTTAGAAACAACGTGGAATCGGGATTGGCCCTGCTCAATACCTGTCTTTCCTGCGGTGTCAAAAAGCTCATTTTTTCGTCGAGCTGCGCCGTCTACGGAACTCCTGCCGAGCTGCCTATCCCAGAGGCTGCGCCGCGCGACCCACAGAACCCCTACGGCGTCTCGAAGCTGTTCCTGGAGCACGCGCTGGAGGCCTACGACAAAGCCTACGGCCTCCGCTACGCCAGCCTGCGCTACTTCAACGCCGCGGGCGCGGACGAAAGTGGAGAAATTGGAGAGCTGCACACGCCGGAGACACATCTGATTCCGATCACGCTCGAAGCGGCGCTGGGGCACCGCGACTCAGTACCGGTCTACGGCAACGACTATCCGACGCCGGACGGTACGTGCATCCGCGATTTCGTCCACGTCAGCGATTTGGCGGAGGCGCATGTGCTCGCGCTACGCTATCTGCTGGCCGAAGGCGAATCATTGGCGGTGAACCTGGGCACGGGCCGGGGACATTCGGTACAGGAGATTGTTCGTATTGTGGAATCGATCACAGACACGGAAATTCCTCTCCGGTGGGAGCCGAGGCGAGCAGGCGACCCTCCAGTGTTGGTAGCGGACCCGAGGCAAGCGGAGCGTATGTTGGGCTGGAGCGCACAACGATCACTCCAAGACATGGTGATGAGCGCATGGAAATGGGCGCAAACTCAACAAGAGGGCGGACTGCGGCTGCGGGATTCGGAGTTTGCGGCCTGAGGTTGGCGCCAGCCGGGGCGCAACCTACTGCGTGATATAAGAAAGTGAGGCTTTCTCTTCCATGTCTCAGCCAAACCAGCGGCTAGACTGTGCGGAAGCCGAAGTCTTTCTCGCACGCGGAGGCCTTGGGTGAAGCGCGACTTATCGCACAAGAATGTTTCTGGAAAATCGGGTCAAGTTCTCTCCGGCAAAGGTCTCTCTGGTATGACTGTGGCGCTGCTGGGAGCCGGCAAGCTGGGCAGCATTCTGCTGCAATCGATGCTCCGGGCACAGCTGCTCACCAAGGACTCTACGCGTGCCACCGTGGCTCATCCGGAACGGGCTCGTGCTCTCGAGGAAAAGCTCGGCATACGAGTGGGTACCGACAACGCGGCCGCAGTGCGAGGAGCGGACATCGTTTTTGTGTGCGTGAAACCACAGGTGGTTGGCGAGGTTATGCGGCAGGTTCGCAAGCACGTCACGCCAAAGCAGCTTTTTATCTCTGTGGCGGCATCGGTACACACGAAGGACATTGAAGCGGCTTTAGGCACCAAAAACCCTGTCATTCGCGCCATGCCCAACACACCGTGTTCCCAGGGAGCGGGTATGACCGCGATTTGCAAGGGTACTTTTGCGACGGAAGAGCACGGTCGCCTCGCCTGCGGAATTTTTGATGTGGTCGGACGTACAGTCGTGGTGGACGAGAAGCATATGGACGCGGTGACCGCGCTTTCGGCGAGCGGGCCTGCGTACATCTACATCATTCTGGAATCGCTCGCTGAAGCGGGCGTCAAGGTGGGCTTGCCGCGCGACATAGCCACTCTGCTGGCGGCACAAACCACGCTGGGCGCAGCTACGGTGGTTCTTGAAACCGGAGACCATCCCGCACTGCTCAAGGATGCCGTCACCACCCCAGCCGGATGCACGATTGATGGCATCATGGAACTCGAAGAGGGCAAGCTGCGTGTAACGCTGATTAAAGCTGTGGTGAAGGCGGCCCAACGCGCGAAAGAATTGGCTAACGGCTAGTTGACATCCAGTAAAGCGCGGCGTAAATCTTGGCTAGATTTGTTCTTAATTTGGATGTTCTGATTCGCCCTAGGGTTTCTTCGGGCTGGCCGGTTCGTCGTGCTTGACCAGGAATAACACCGTGACCACACCTGCCACCGCCGCGCCGCCGTAGAGCGCGCCGGTTGAATTCAACGGACCTGTGCTGGCAGCGCTCGCTGCGCCCCCGCCCGGTCGCCGCCGCGACTG
>JAYTQD010000252.1:0-4193 GCA_043746935.1 Acidobacteriaceae bacterium
AATGAATCTCTGGCCATGTGCCGCAAATACGGCTTCCAAAAATGCGCCGCGCGCTCGCTCAACGCCCTCGGGCACATCCAAAGTGACCAGGGCAACTTACCGCAAGCACGTGCCAGTTATGAAGAAGTTCTCCGCATCAACCGGGAGACCGGTGTGCGAGCTGGCGTAGGGTCAGCCCTCAGTAACATTGGCAACACACTCCAGTACATGGGGGACATGCCCGGGGCGAAGAAATATCAAGAAGAATCTTTACAGGTCTACACCGAAATCGGCGACAAACGCGGCATGGGAGCAACGCTGGGAAACCTCGGCAATCTTCTGGACGATCTCGGAGAGCTGCCAGCGGCCATCGACTGCTACCAGCGCGCCTACAAACTCGACGAAGAGACCCGATACAAAAGGGGATTCGGTTTCGTCTTGTCGGGATGGGGCCGCGTACTGATGGAGCAAGGCCAATTGCAGGATGCGCGCCTAAAATTAGAAGAAGCTCTGCGGACCCGCAAAGAAATGGGAAGCCCGGACATGATCGGAGACAGTCAGCTGTCCCTGGCACAGCTGGCACTGGAAGAAAACCGTCCCGCCGACGCGGAAAACCTCGCGCGCGATGCCGCTTCGCAGTTTGCCCAAGTGAAATCCGTGGAAGACGAAGCCACCGCCGATGCGACATTGTCTCGCGCGCTTCTGGCCGGGAAGAAGATCTCCGACGCGCGCGTAGCCTCCGATCAAGCAGCTGCTTTATCCAAGAAAACCTTGTTCCTCCAACCACGTTTCGAAGCCGGAATCGCCGGTGCCCTCGTTCGCACCGCGGATGGCAAACCCGCTGACGCCCGCAAGGAATTCGAAACCGTACTCACCCAAAGCAAGAAGGTGGGCTTCGTAGGCTACGAACTTGCGGCCCGCCTGGAGCTCGCCCGCCTCACCCGCCAAACCGGACCGGCAGCCGCGGGCCAAGCCGAGCTTGCATCTGTAGAACACGACGCTCGCCAGCACGGATTCCTACTCATCGCCAGCAAAGCTGCTGCCCATTAGCACGTCTCGTACGCTGGGTGCCCCTGCCTATACCAGAAAGGGTGCGCTACCCACCCCGTTTGAGAACCAGCTATACTCCTTGCGCCATGATTGTTCGAACGAACTTACTCGCTTGCGCCGTCGCACTCCTCTGCGCTTCCCTTTCCGCACAAAACGCGCCCTCACGCGCCGCAGCCGTGCTCGACGCCATGCCGCACGCTAAAAAGATAGATCGGGTTGCTCTCTCCCCCGATGGCTCGCAAGTCGCCTATATCGTGGATGGAGCACTCTCCGTAATTCCAGCAGCCGGAGGCGCAGCGCGCCCTATCGCGGTTGCGGGCAACCTCCCGATCCGTGAGGCAGCTTGGTCCCCAGACAGCCAACACCTGGCATTCGTCGCCGATCTTCCCGGCGATGTGCCCGCCGCTCAAATCTGGACCGCCTCTACCGACGGCACCGCTCCCGTAAAGCATGCCGAGCTCAAAGGTTTTGCCCAAGATCCCCGTTTTTCGCCCGACGGAACAAAGCTTGCCATCCTCTTTATCGAAGGCATGCCGCGCGCCGCCGGCCCGCTCCAGCCCATGACACCCCTAGCCGGAGTCATCGACCAGAAGTTTTTTGAGCAGCGTATCGCCACCATCGACCTCGCCACCGGCCATCTCGCGCAGGTCACCCCCGCCGATGTCTACGTCTACGAATACGATTGGACTCCCGACGGTCAAGCCTGGGCTGCCATTTCCGCGCACGGCTCTGGTGACGCCAACTGGTGGATTGCGCGTCTCCATCTCGTCAATGCGCAAACCGGAGAAATGCGAGAAATCTACAAGCCGAAGCTGCAACTCGCCAACCCGCGCGTCTCCCCCGATGGGAAAAATGTTGCCTTCATCGAAGGCTTAATGAGCGATGCCGGCCTGACCGGCGGCGAAATCCACATTGTCCCGACCGCCGGCGGCGCTGCCCGCAATCTAACGCCCAACAGCAAGACCTCTCCCTCCGCTCTCGCGTGGACTGCCCTCGACCACATCGCGTTCGCCCAAAACGCGGATGGAAATTCCAGTTTCGCAACAATTAGTACCGTTGCAGGTGCGCCGCACATTCTCTGGACCGGAGAGGAACTGGACGGCACAACCAGCGATGCCTGGGTTCCGGGCGCTTCCTTCTCCCGCGACGGATCAATCACCGCCATTGCGCGTCAGTCGGGAAGCACGCCCCCCGAAGTCTGGGTCGGCCCCACCGGCAACTGGAAACAGCTCACCAACCTCAACACCACCGCAAAACCCACCTGGGGCAAAATCCGCAACCTGAATTGGAAGAACGCTAACACCCGCGTGCAAGGCTGGCTCATGTTGCCCAAGAACTATGACCCTGCCAAGACCTATCCCTTGGTCGTCAACGTCCACGGCGGCCCCTCGTGGGCCTGCACCTCACACTGGGACGAGGAGGAAATGGGCCCGCAATCCGCTATGGGCTATTTCGTTCTCTGCCCCAACCCGCGCGGCAGCTACGGCCAGGGCGAAGCCTTCACGCAAGGCAACGTAAAAGACTTCGGCGGCGGCGACTACCAAGACATCATGACCGGGGTCGATGCAATTTCGAAACAGTACCCCATCGACCCTAAACGAATCGGCATTCGCGGCCACAGCTACGGCGGATACATGGTCATGTGGGCCGAAACGCATACGCAGCGTTTCGCCGCCGCAGTCGCAGGCGCGGGCCTCTCCAATTGGCTCAGCTACTACGGCGTCAACGACATCGACGAATGGATGATCCCCTTCTTCGGCGCATCTATCTACGATGATCCCGCCGTCTACGCCAAAAGCGATCCCATGCATTTCGTGAAAGCCGTAAAAACTCCCACGCTAATTCTCGTTGGAGATCGCGACGGCGAAGTACCCATGGAACAGTCCGTCGAGTGGTGGCACGCGCTCACAGCTCTGCATGTTCCTACCAAGCTGGTCGTCTATCCCGAAGAAGGACATCTCTTCATCAAGCCCGCCGACGCGCGTGATTATTCGCTGCGCACCCTCGGGTGGTTCGAGGAATGGTTCGCCAAAGCCAAGTAACTCCCTCGCAAGCATCGCGGGGAATCCCTACCCACCTGTTATCCTAAAAGCACTTCACTACCTGGCTCAAAGGAAATCATGGCCGCACTGATCGATGCCATTGACGTAAAACGCAAAATGTTTTTCGAGATTGAGAACACGCCATTCGTGTGCCTGGATGTGGAAGTTTCCACCCCGACCGCCCGGGGCGGCCAGACTTTAGTCCGCCTCAAGATGCGCAACCTGCTCACACGCGCCGTCTTCGACAAAACGTTCAAAGCCAGTGACAAGTTCAAAGAGCCCAACCTCCAGATGGTCGAGGCCTCGTACCTCTACCGCGACGCCGCCGGTTTCCACTTCATGGACCAGGAGAGCTTCGAGACCCACGCCCTGTCCGCCGAGATGATCGGCGACGCCATGGACTTTCTCCTCGAGGGTGCCATCATCCAGTTGCATAAATACAACGGCAACCCCATCGGCTTGCAGCTTCCGGCCCAGGTGGAGCTGAGCGTCACCTATACCGAGCCCGGAGCCCGTGGCGACACTGCCAGCGGCAACGTCACCAAGCCAGCGACACTTGAGACAGGCATCGAAATCCGCGTTCCCCTTTTTATTAAAGTAGGGGAAACCGTCAAGGTATCCACAGAAACACGCGAGTTCGCAGGCCGCGCCTAGCAGGCATCTGCGGTCTCAAGAGACCAGATCACTCGAACTGAGCCCCCAGTGTACGATTGGTCTATGAATCGAATCAGCTCTTCCTGGCAGCCTCTCTGTGCGCTTCTGTTCGCTTTGGTAATCTTCCAAGGCTGCAACGCACTGAATCCTTTATGCGGAAGCGCTCGGCCCGCTCCAATCCTTGGGTCTCTGTCTCCCAGCACGGTTACGTTCGCTCAAATACAGCAGGGCTTTCTGCTCACCGTGACTGGGAGTCGCTTTGTTGCGTCTTCTGTCGTCGTCATCAACGGGACGACGCTAACCACGACCGTCACGAACAGTCAGCAGTTACAGGTCACAATCCCGGCCACCTTGATCTCCGTTCCTGGAACAGCCAGCGTGGTGGTAAAAACTCCAAGCGGAAACTCGGGCAGTCTTGGCTGCACAAGCGGCGGCACCAGCCATCCCCTCATCTTGACCATCACGTAA
>JAYTQD010000253.1:0-11149 GCA_043746935.1 Acidobacteriaceae bacterium
ACGCCGAGTTCCAACAAGCGCTCCGCCGCCGCCCGGGAGTTGCAAACAATGCGGTCTGGAAACCATCGCAACACCCATGCCAGAACTCTGGTCTGCGCCGGACTCAAGCGGTCGCCTAACTGCCGCATGCTTCCGATCACGACCGGGATACGGGCCAGACGCGCAGTTGGAAGCAACATCAGGTTCGTATAAAAATCAAAAGAGTGCGCCACGGCAATTTTTCGACGGTGTAAATGTCGCGCCAACGCCAACCGGCTTTGTTGCGCCCGCCATGATAGGAAACTGCCGCCCAGAGAAAATTCCTGAATCTCAGGCAGGTTGTCGAAAAAACTGCCTCTGCGTTGCAGGCAACCGGTTTCAATCCGGAAAGGACCATGGCCCAGGGCAGCGGCCATCACGGCAAATTGACGCTCTGTGCCACCAGTGTCTCCACTAGCGGTCATCAGAAATACGCCCGGACCTGGTCCAGAAGGCGTGAGCGAAGGCGTGAGCGAAGCTGTCACCGAGTCCGCCTCCACACTGGCAACAAGGGGAGTCAAACGCGTCCTCCCGCCACCGTCTCCTGCTCACTTGCTTGTACGGAGTGCGCGGCGCCTTCCGAAGAACAAATAAACGGCATCCCCTCCGGTTGCGGGTTATAGCCACGCGCTTCGAGAAAGTTGCGATGCCAGAGCTCAAACATCAACAGGCACCAGACGGCGCCGGTATGGGCGCGGCGTCCGCTGATGTGCTCATCCACAAGCCTACGCACCGCATTGGCTTGGAAATAGCCCCGCTGGGTCGTGCGCGGCTCCATGAGAATCTGAAGGAGGTCATTTTTTAGCCCCTGCCGCATCCAGTCTTCCAGAGGCAGTGCGAACCCTTGCTTCTTCCGGTAAATCACATCGCGCGGAACCCCGACTCGCTCCGCCAGCTTCTTCAAAATATATTTGCGAGTTCCTCCGCGAAATTTCCACGCGGCAGATAGACTCGCGGCCCATTCCACAAACTTGTGATCGAGCAACGGCGAACGCATCTCGAGCGATGTCGCCATGCTCATGCGATCCACCTTCACCAGGATATCGCCGTTCAAATACGACTTGGTATCCAGGTATTGCATCCGGCTCAGGGGATCGCGCGCAGGGCCTTGGTCATGCCACAGGGTTCCCTGTTCGAATGGGTTGGGCAGTTTTGCGGCTGCCGCCGCGAACTCTGGCGAAAACAGTCCTCGTTCCCGATCCAAGCCCGGCAAATAGGACATGGAATCGAGATAGCGCCCAGCAGCCGGCAGTGACCCGTTCCACAAAAAGTTGCGGCCATAGGCGCTTGCAGGTACCAAGCCGTGTACGTGATCGCGGTACGCCCGGCCCAGCCATCGAGGGACACGATCAAATTTGAGCCGGTTCATGCCGATCAGGTAGCGATCATATCCCGCAAACAGCTCGTCGCCACCATCTCCGGAAAGCGCCACCGTGACGTGCTGCCGCGCCATGCGGCTGACATGGTATGTCGGAATCATCGACGAATCCCCAAAGGGCTCTTCCAGCATGCCCGTCAGGTGATGGATCGTTTGTTCCACATCCGCTTCCACTACCAGCTCGTGGTGTTCCGTTCCAAATTTTTGAGCTACCGCGCGAGCATATTCCCCTTCGTTAAATTTCTGATTATTGAAAGCGATGGAGAAGGTCTTGACCGGCGAGGAACTGGATCGCGCCATCAGCGCTACGACAATGGAGGAATCGACACCACCGCTGAGCAGCGCTCCAAGAGGCACATCCGAGATCAGGCGAACGCGAACCGCTTCTTCCAGGCGCGTTTCGAGTTCCCGCAGGCACTCCTCTTCGCTGGCGGGTTCATACGTGCCATAGGCGGGAACGTCCCAGTATTGCTGCGCTGCACCCAGGCTGTTGTTCTTGAACTCGATCCAGTGGCCGGCTGGCAACTTTCGAATTTTCCGGAACGACGAAAGCGGGTCGAGAATATAGCCAAAGTAAAAGAAATCGAGCACGCCCTGAGGATCGACTTCCGCCAACTCCGGCGCCACGGCTAGGATCGTCTTAATTTCCGATCCAAAATAGAGCCGCCCATGATGCTCCGCATAGTACAGCGGCTTCTTGCCGAGGCGATCCCGGCCCAATAGCAGAGTTTTCTTGCGCTCATCGTAGAGAGCGATGGCAAACATCCCGCGTAGTTTGGTGAAGCACTCCGCGCCCATCTCCTCGTAAAGATGAACGATAACCTCAGTATCGCTGTGGGTATAGAACGAGTGACCCCGGGCTTCCAGTTCCCGCCGCAGCTCGGGGAAGTTGTAGATCTCGCCGTTGAAGACGACCCAGACGCTCTGGTCTTCGTTGTGAATGGGCTGGCGTCCGCCCGAAAGATCGATAATGCTCAGACGCCGCATGCCCAGGCCCACAGGCCCGCGGGCGTAGATTCCCTCGTCGTCCGGCCCGCGATGCACGATGGTTTGGCACATGCGGTGGACTTGCTCCGCACGGACCTGCTCGTCGGAGCGGCCCACTATACCCGCTATCCCGCACACGGAGGCACCCCCGCCGTGAATGCTGGCGCTGCGATCTGCGCTAACGAGTTTATTAATAAGATTTTCATAAGCGTGTCCAGGCCAGCTTGTCAGGTTCTGCTTTGGGCTGCTGGAAACGCGTCCATTTGTCTTTTTTGACTTCCACCTCAACCGTCCCAAAGCTTGGGTTCTGCCCGAGGCGGTAGAGAGCGCAGGTATACCCGATCACAAAATAGGGAAACAAATTGTATTCCGTCGATGAAAAAGCGGCACCTGCCACATAGGCTGCGAGACTGGCCCAGAGAGCATCCGTGTAAAGGTGTACGGTTACGTCTTTCTGATAACCGGGTGATTTTCGCAGGTTTCTAATGTTGCGAAATGATCCAGTTAAAGCCAGCAAGAACAGGCTCACCGCCGGAATCCCCGCCTCCGCGGCAAATTCCGTGTAAGTGTTGTGGGCCACTTGCCAGCCTTCGGTAAATTGTGGGAAATTCCCAGGACCGACGCCAAACAAGGGGTGCTTCGCCGCTTGCCGCAGGCTTTCTTTTAACAATTCAGAACGCTTCTCGATCGATCCTTGGTCTCCGGAGTTTGCAATGTTCCCAACGAACAGGCTTTCGACACGAGCGCGATACGTGGTCGATCCCGCCACTACGCCCAGAGCCGCAACACCCAGCAATGCCGTAGCTACTAGAACACTTTTCCGCTTGCCTTTGATGCCATAGGCCCAAAGGCACACGAGTCCGGACATGACCATGGCAATCAATCCGCTACGCGAGTAGGTAGCGTAAACCGCATACAGCATGACCACGAGTCCAGTTCCCCAAAGCACTTTCTTGAACGCTCCCTTCGTCGAGAGTAAAAAAACAACGCACAACGGGAAGTTGATGGCGATGTTAATCGCCAAATCATTGGGGTTGCTCAAGATCCCTTGCTGGATTCCGTAGAGGCGGTCATACTTTCCGTGATTGATCAGGACGGAAGCAAACGCCACCGCTGAGACCGAAGCTGCCTGGATAAAGAACAACGTGCGCAACTGCTGCACGGAAACCACGATCATGGAGATGAGAATCGCAACAATCACGCCTTTGGAAAACTTGTCGAATGTTGTGTCGATGAGAGCGCCTTTGATCCAGACACCAAAGAGAGATGCGAGAATCATTTGCCCTAACAGCAAGATTAGGACTTTCACCGGCATGGCAAGCTTGGGCTTATCCTTGGCTCCCAGACTTACCAACAATCCAATGAGAGCGATTCCGCCGCTGATCTTGCTCAACGGAACCAAAGCTAGCCCGGGAATGAAGTCTTCCGGCCGGGTGTAGTAGAGAACGGTAAACACCACCAATGCGCGATAGGCGAGAGTGGGACGGGCCACGGATTTTTTAAATTGGTGTGCCGGACTATACGCTGCCGTTGCCATTTGCGTCCCTACCGGCCCCATGCGGTTTTGCGGCCTAACGCGAAATTCCGGAAAGCAACGAGGGCCGCGGTGTTCAGTAACACAAACGTCAGCGCAGCGTCCGCCACTCGCCCAATCACTCCCAGACGCGCCGGTATGGCCGCCAATAAACTCAACGTGTAAAACCCCATCTGGGCAACCAAGCACGTCAGGTAAAACGGTCCTCCCAGCCAGGCAGTGCTGACCAGCAGTCCGGCAAGAGCAAAGGGCACCAACAATCGCAGCAGCTTATGACTCACAAAGTCCCACCGCGCCGGATTCTCTCGACTGACCAGCCAGGGAGCCGCCTCCACAAGCTGATAGTTCCCGCTCAGCGTCCGCACCTTCCGCCAAAACTCCCGCCCCGCGCCGAGATCGGCCTTATCCCAGGCCCGCGCTCGAGGATCAAATACGACACGGAATCCCTGCCGTATCACGCTCATAGGCAGGAAGACATCATCCAGAATCAGGTCCGCGGGAAGTTCCACAAGCAAGCTTTTCCGCGCCGCATAGAGTGCCCCAGTCGCTCCGATCGTAGATCCTGATAGCGACTCCAGCTCGCGAACTTTCTTTTCCACGCGCCAATACAAACCCATTCCACTCGAGCTCTCTCCACCTTGCGGGTCGCCTAACATGAGTTCTCCGCTGACGCATCCCACGCCCGCATCGGCGAAGTTCTCCGCCAACAACCGGATCGCTCCCGGCTCAATCACCTGCCGTACATCGGTGAACAGGACCACTTCGCCCTGCGCCAGGGGTATCGCCTGATTCAATCCATTTGCTTTGCCGGAGTGCTCCGACAGAAAGACGGGGTGTATCGCTCCACGTTCGGCCCACTCCCGGAGTATCGCGTCGGTTCCGTCTGTGGAACCATCACTCACTACCAGAATCTCCACCCGGTCGCGGGGATAGTCCAGCGCCGTCAAATTCCGCAATTTCCCCGGCAGCGCGGCTTCTTCATCGCGAACCACCATCACGATCGACACCGATGGCGTGAACGCGCTGCGTCCAACCTGCCGTGCCTTCCACCGGCCCCGCAGCCAGAGCCAGGCCGGATATCCCAGATAGGCGTAGAGGACGAGCGCCGCGGAGAACCAAAATACCCATTTCATCGCGCGCCCCGTCCAAACAAAACGGTCTTGATTGTCTGAAACATGATGAGGAAATCGAGACCCAGGGATACATTCTTTATATAGAACAAATCGTACTGCAACTTCTCCTTGGCATCTTCGACCGTATTTCCGTAGCGATAGCGAACCTGCGCCCAGCCCGTAATCCCGGGCCGAACCACGTGGCGCACGGGGTAATACGGAATCTCCTTGGTAAGCCACTCCACGAATTCCGGGCGCTCCGGCCGCGGCCCGACGAAGGCCATATCTCCACGCAACACGTTCCAGAGCTGCGGAACCTCGTCCAGTCGCGCTTTCCTGAGAAACTTTCCGATCCGGGTAATTCGCGGATCGTCGTCCCCAGCCCAAGTCGGCCCGGTATCCGCTTCCGCATTGGGGCGCATGGTGCGAAACTTGTAGCAATGGAACACAAGTCCACCACGTCCAACGCGTTCTTGCTTGTAGAGCAGGTCTCCCCGGGAATCCAGCTTGATGGCCAGAATGACCAGTGGAATCACCGGCAAAATCAACAGCAGCAACAGCAGAGACGCCGTCAGCGAAAATACCCGCCGCAGCACCATAAACGCGGGACTAAACCGAAAACCATCCGCGTAGATCAGCCAGCTCGGATACAAATGCTCGACTTCAATCTTTCCCGAAATGCGCTCGTTCAGCGACGTAGCTTCTTCGATCTTCACGCCCTGCAAGCGCAGGTGGAGCAGCTCTTTCACCGGCAGATTTCCGCGGCTGTCCGCCAGCGCGACGATGACGTGATGAATTTTCTGCTGCCGCACTGCGTCCAGCAGATGTGCCCCCAGGGTGTCCCGGTTGATCGGGCCTTCCATCTCCCCGGTCCAACTCACCACCCGCATGCCCAAATCGGCGCGCTCCCGCAGCCCCTGTACCAAGCGCAGCGCTCGATCCCCGATGCCCAATACGTACACACTGTCTTGCAGCGAATCCCGCCGCACCAGCCAGTGATAAGCGGCCCGCCAACCAAACAGCGAGACTGTCAGAATCACCAGCCCGATCAGGTACGCGTTCTTGCCTAACATCAACGCCGGATAGAGGTACCCAATCACCGCCAGCAACAGAGCTAGCAATCCTGGAACCAGCAGTAGCCGGAAATACAGCTCTCCCCGTTCCTCAAACTGCCCCGGATCGTACAGATCGAACCAGTACGAAACCACCACCACGATTACCGTGACCGCCAAAATTTTGTAGTATCCGCCCTCAAAGTTCAACGCAATGTACGTATCCGCGCCAAACTGCAACCGGGTCGCCAGCAGGAACGAGGTCCAGACAATCAGAGCCTCGCCCACCAGCAGGACCAGTGTGCGAATCGGATAATAAACATTGAAGAGACGAATCAATTCCTTAGCCCTTTTTCAACTCAGAATCCTGCCCGTAGGCCGGATAGTGGTAAATCGCGTAGGAACTCGCCTTCAGCTCAATCCCATTCAGGACCACGCCGAGCAGCTGTTCCGGTGCAAACTCCAGACGCGCCCGCCGCGCCGCTTCCGAGGAAGTGACGTTGCTACGCACGACCATGAGAACGCCATCGCAGTAGTTTGCGAGCAAGCTTGCATCTGAGACCAGTGCCGCCGGCGGCGAATCCACGATGATCCAATCAAACATCGATTCCATCCGGCCCATCAACATCTTGAGCTTTCCATTGGCAACCAGTTCGGCTGCGTTCGAGACTGGTTGGCCGCCAGGAATCAGAAACAGATTCTCCATCGGCCCCTGCTGCATCACGGAGATCTCGTCCTTTTCTCCTAGAAGGTAATCCGAGAGTCCCGGCTGCGCTGAAGTTCCAAAGGACTGGTGCAAACGCGGCGCCCGTAGATCTGCATCAATCAACAAGGCTCTGCGTCCGCGTTGTTGCACTAGCACCTGCGCCAGGTTCGCGGCCAGGAAGCTCTTACCTTCCTTCGGCAGCGCGCTGGTGATCAGAATTTTCTTCAGCGGCTTCCGCTCCCGTAGCTGGTAGAGACGTGAGCGTAAGGTCCGCATTTCTTCTTTGCCGACGCCTTCGTCCGCGCCGCCGAAAAACAACATTGTTTTCGTATCGGGACTCCACGGCACCCGGGCGGTGCGGGCTTGCAAGGCTTCAAACGTCATAGGAGCGTCGGCCACCACGCCTGTTGCCATCCGCGCCGCCATTCCCGAGTCAGCCACCTGGTCCAGGCCAACCTGAGTCCCGCGTTCTTGCTCGGCCCTCTTTAGCGCTTCATGAATACGACTCATATCTTCCCTTCCTTGGAAAGCTCGGTTTCTGGCCGGCGTAGACGATCCGCTAGTGTTGCCAACGTCCGCAAAGCTTCCACCACGTCCAGTTTCTCGGGATTAGCCGGGACAACGGCTTGCGTTACACGATCCGGACTCCCGCTCTCGTGCAGATCAAAGTCGCGAGCGACAGCTTCAATCACGGCAGGTGCAACGGTCTTGTTCTGATCCACGAAACTGCTGACCAGCGCGTGTTCGCACAGCATGTTGACAACACGCGGAATACCACCCGAGTAGCGGTAGATCAAATCAATGGACTCCGGCTCGAAAATCATCTCGCCATTGGAACCGGCAATCTGCAATCTCTGGGTAACGTAGGCCTTGGCTTCCTCCAGCATGAGCGGATGCGTCTTAGCGCGCAGGGTCACGCGCTGGCGCAGTTGCCGTAACTGCGGCTGGCGCAGCTTGGCTTCGAGTTCCGGCTGGCCGACGAGCACAATCTGCAACAGCTTTTCCGTGAACGTCTCCAAATTCGTCAGCAGCCGGATTTCTTCCAGCACTTCCTCGGAAAGGTTCTGCGCCTCATCGACGATGAGCACCGCCGTCTCGCCCGCGCGATAGCGGTCCAGCAGCCAGTTGTAGAGCCGCAAAAGCACTTGGCTCTTCAACCGCGATTCACAGGTGATGCCAAAATCGGCCATCATGAAATCGAGGAACTGCGTTGTATTCAGCCGCGAATTGAAAATGAACGCCGTAGCCACCTGCTGCACCCGCAACCACTCCAGCAGCTTGTTGATGAGCGTGGTCTTGCCCGTGCCGACTTCGCCCGTCAGCAGAACAAAGCCTTTGCGGCTTTGGATGCCGTAGGTAAGGCACGCCAACGCCTCTTCCGTATGCCGCGTCAGGAACAGATAACGCGGGTCCGGATTCACGTTGAATGGATTTGCCCGTAGGCCGAAAAATTCTTTATACATAATGTCTCGCTAAACCTCGAACCACTAAACCCGAACCACTAGACTTCGACCGTTGCTTTCTCCGCTTCCGGTTCCTTCGACTTACGCCAGAACGATGACCCAGACCCACCATCGTCTTTTTCGCCAGCTGGTCCCACCCACGGCAGCGCAATCAGCGTGGGCAACTCCAACACCGCCTCTACATCCGGCTCGGTGCGGATCGAGTCGTCCTTCATCTCGAAAAGCAAAGCCAGCCCAAATCCCAGAGCTAAACCGGCTCCGAACCCGCCCAGTACAAACAGCCATCGTTTCGGAAAGCTCGGCGCATCCGGCAGATCTGCCGGTCCCAGCAGTTGAAACTGCTCGCCTAACTGGCTCTTCTCCACGTCCTGGGTAGTTTCCGACGCGCTCCGTTTGGCCAACAGATCCTGGTAGTTCTTTTGTGCCGTGTCGTAATCGCGGGTCAGGATTTTGTATTGTTCTTCCACGGTCGGACTAATGGCGACTTTGCTCTGGTACGACACAATTTGTTGCTGCAAGCGGCCCTGGTCCCGCGTCGCACTGGCAATGGTCTGGTCGTACTGGTGAATCTGCAAGCGCAGTTGGCGGACCTCCGGCGGCTCCGAGGCACTGGCTTTCTGTGTGTCGTCCGCTGTCACCGTCGTAGCATTCGCCTCTTGCATTTTCTTTTTCAGTTCGGCGACATCCCGCTTGAGCTTGATCACATCGGGATGATCCTCGGTATAGCGGCCCTCCGCCTGCATGAGCTGACTCTGTAGCGCGGCCATTTGCTGATCCATCGCTTGTGGGCTCGTGGTGTTCAGCGACGCCTTCCATGCCGTCAATTGCTGTGCCAGCGTCGACTCGGAAAAGGTTTTGTCCTGCTGCGCCCGGTTCAAAGCCTGCGTGTTCGAGTCCAGCTGGGAGTTCAGTCCCATGAGAATGCGGAGGTTGCTGTCTTCATCTCCCGGAAGCTGCCCTAAATATTGCCGCTTAAAGCCAGCCAGTTTCGCATCGTACTGATCGAGAACTCCCTTCGCCTCGTCCAGCTGCCGCGAAAAGAAAATGGTTGGGCCTTGCGCCGCGCGCTCACGCTGCTTGAGATTTTCTTCCAAAAGCATGGATGTAAGTTCGCTGCAAACCTGCTGCGCCACTCGGGCATTGCCGGCCGTGTAGGCGATGTTGAAACCGGCAATGTCCGGTGTCCCGGGGCTCGATCTCTTCTTGCTGGCGGCAGCCGCCGCTGTCTTCGCCAAATCGGCATCCATGGGCTGGATGGTGAGGTTCGCGCGGATATCGGCAACCAGGGCATCCGTATTGTCGCCCTTGGCCAGCCCCAGCCGCTCAATCATGGGCTTCAGCCGGCTCGTGCTCAGAATCTGCTGCTCCATGGTCACGATGCGCTGGAGCAGGTCTGCCGTGACAATGGGCGCTACTCCCTGAATCTGCTGCCCCTCGACCAGCACCGCCGAAGTCGACGTAAACTTCGCTGGAATGGCATAGGAAATCAGCAGGCCCAACACCGTGGCGAGGAGCGCCGGGATCATAATCCACCACTTCTGGCGGCGCGCCATCCCGAGGTAGTCTTCCATCCCAAGTTGCCGGTTCATGATCATCTTCGTGTCTCATTCCCGCTGCTCAAGGCAGCTGTCGTAATCAATCTTCGTTTCAAATTCCGTACAACTTAGTCCAGCCGGATCGGCGCCGGATGCCAGCTCAACGTGATATCTCCAATGTGGCGATTGAGCGATTGGCCAGCCGGAATTGTTAGATTGGTATTTCCGCCGAAGTACTCAAACGTGTACTGGTAGTGCATCTGGAGGCTGAAGAACCGACCCAGGCGCCGGGTCAAACCGCCACCGCCAAACCCTGCTTGATAGGTACCGCCGACCGCGTTCCCATTCACTGGTGCCGCTTGGAGCGCCCTGTGGTGCGAATACCCCGCATCCACACTTGCGGTCCAGAGCCGGGTCAGAGGCCGCGCCAAAGTTCCTCGTACTTCGTCCGTTTGCGAACCCAGCTGAATGCCTGAGCCTGCCGTGGTGTGGCGGTTGTAACTTAACACCACAGTATTGCGCGGAAAACGGTAGCGCAGGATGGCTCGGGCCGTCGCCGAAAGTTCGTTTATCGTTCTCGCGGGCGTCACCACCCCGTTCACGATAAACGCAGGAACCATGATTGTCAGGAACTGCGGGCCAGCACTCAGGATCAGGTCCATTCTGCCGGAAACCTGGTGTTCATAAATGCCTTCCACCGTTTGCGAGTTAATCGTCCCCGCGTTCGCCAATGGAAATTGAAACTGTTGAAAGCCGTACTGCAAACCAAGCTGGTCGAAGTGATTCAGAACGCGGCTGTATCCCGCTTGCGCGCTCACCTGTCGGCTATTCGTGGTGCCCGTGCCATGAGGATGCAAGAAGTCCGTGTACGAATAGCCGCCTGCTGCTGTGATCGAAGAACGGGGGTTCAAGCTCTCCCGCATGTCGAGCGTAACGGAATTCGTCAAGCGAGGTTGTACACCCAACGAACCAAAACTTCCGCCGCCGCCAAAAGTTCCTCCGCCCGAGCCTCCCAGGCCACCACCGCCAGCACCGTTGAAACCGCTGAACCCGAACGAACCTTCCGGCAGATAAGTGAGACCGTCGCGGACCTGGATCTGCCCATTGCGCCAAGAGTACCGTTGCGCCGCCGTCATCTCGTGGACCTGCGTTGGCTGGCCCCAGTTGTCGCTGTAGAGCGAGGCGCCACCCACGTAGTCCGCCGAAAACGCGTATCGGTTCCAAAATCGCGTGATGTCCAAACTGCCGAGGATGCGCGTGATCCCTACCGTACCGTTCGAACCTAAATTGCTATTCACCGACTCCGTCAGGTGGACGCCAGGCTGTAGGTAACTGCGCGCCGCAACTGCGGGTTCGAGCGACGC
>JAYTQD010000254.1:0-11124 GCA_043746935.1 Acidobacteriaceae bacterium
ATCGGTCGAGAGAGCCGCGGCACGGGCGATGTAGAACAATCCGTTGACCGTGTCTTCCGGCGTCGAAGGCGGTAGCGACGAAATCGCCAACGCATACACGTC
This sequence comes from Acidobacteriaceae bacterium, assembly GCA_043746935.1. Lineage (GTDB taxonomy): Bacteria > Acidobacteriota > Terriglobia > Terriglobales > Acidobacteriaceae > JANXUC01. The sequence goes on from JAYTQD010000254.1 coordinate 103, forward strand.
TTCCAGACTGGTCGGGTTTCCCGCCACCGAAAGCTTGAGGTACTGTTGCGCAGTGGCAAAATCCTTGGTCTGCCACGCCGAGTACCCAATGGCATTGTTGAACAGCTGCGTGAAGCTCACCTTCTGCTTGTCGTAGTCATCTTGCTTCACGCCATCCGGCTTGGCGTAGGCCGCCAAGGCCTTCAGCCCTCGCTCAGCAAAAGAGCGGGCATTGGCGAAATCTCCGCCGGCCTTCTTGAGGTAGGACAAAATGGCAAGTGCTTTGATGTTGTTCGGATTGATCACCAGTAGCCGTTGCGCGGCATCGTCCAGCTTCGGCGCGTTGCCCGTCTGCTGATAGGCGGCCAGTAGCGATTCCATCGCAGCTTCCCGCACCACGCTGTTGGGGTACTGCTGGGCAAACGCCTCCAACCCCGCGACCTTCTTCGTCACATCATCCTGTTTGATCGTGGCCATGTAGGCGTCGTATTCCGCTTGGTCTTTTATGGTGATTTGGGTGGACTGCGCCAGCGCGCTTGGCGCAGCGACCGCTAGCGCTCCCAAGATCAGCAGCATCAACGCCAATATCTTCTTCATCAAAATCACTCCTCCGTTGGTTCTCCGGGAAATTAGGGACGGTATTCCACTTCGCAAACAGGCATCGGCTACGCCCGCGCGAGAAGCTCCGGAAGCATGCACCCACCCCACACACACTAAGGAGCCACGGGTAAACGTTTCCGGTCCCCGGATTATATTGACGATGCAAGCCTTAAGGCAAGCTGCCAATTCCTAATTCCCTCTTCTGCTAGGATGCCCTCTCTCTGAACTTGGATACTTGGACACCACTGGCACCAAAGAGGGAGCCCCTTATGAACTTCGACAAAAGCACAACCGACGCCAGCCCGAAAGGACACCCCCTGCACGGTCAGGTCGCCGTCGTAACCGGTGCCGGGCGCGGCATCGGCGCTGCCATTGCACGCAAATTAGCCAGCCTGGGCGTCCATGTTTTCCTCTGCGGCCGCACCCTATCCCATCTCGATCAAACCGTGCAATCCATCCGCGACAACGGCGGCTCTGCCGAGGCGCTACTCTGCGATGTCATGACCATCTCGTCCGTGGAAGAAGCCGCCCGCTCCGTGGAGTATAAGCACCAACGCTGTGACATCCTTATCAACAATGCCGGTATCGGCAGTTTCGGCACACCCCTCCACAACCTCGCCCCCGACACATGGGATCTCGTCCTCAACACCAATCTGCGCGGCGTTTACTACTGCATGAGGGCCTTTGCTCCAATGATGATTCGCGCGCGCTCTGGACACATCATCAACATCTCCTCGCTGGCTGGAAAAAATGCTCTGCCGAACGGCGCTGCCTATGCCGCATCAAAATGGGGATTGAACGGACTCAGTTATTCCGCTGCGGAAGAACTCCGCGAACACGGCATTCGCGTCGCGGTGGTTTGCCCCGGCTCGACCAACACCGAATTCTCCCCCCACGCCGGAAAAGACCCGCAGCGCATGCTCCAGCCGGAGGACGTAGCCCACGCCGTAGGAATGCTGGTCACCCAGTCGCCCCAGTCGTTCTGCAGCGAAGTGCTCCTGCGCCCAACCTTGCGGCCTTAAAATGCCCCACTGTGGGCCTTTGTTATGACACATTTTGAAGAGATCTGGCAGAGCTTTTGCCAAAATTGGGGATTATTATCTTTTGAGTCCTAAGTCGAGTCATCTCCCCATAACACTTGCAGGCGGAACTCGGGACAGAGATCAAACCCGGCGCAGCTTGCGTACTTCAACGGTTGCCAGATGCGCCAAGGCGGGAACGGTCTTCAGCATCCAGCGGTCCATCCGGATGGCAGGTTCGAGCAGGCGGCGTGATGCCAACCGCGCCAGCGGCACAAAAGGCAACTTGAAGCGGCGTTTCGCCTCGCATTGCAAACCCATGGCGAAAGCATCGATTTCCTCTTTCTTCAGTGGACGCTCGAACTCCGAGTTATCGTGCGGACTATACGGAATCAGGCTGCGCAGAAACGTGTAGGTGCGGGAATCCCGAACGGGTTCTTGCACGATCAACACGCCACCCGGCTTCAAAACACGCAGCACCTCGCGCCGGGCTTGTTCCAAATCCAAGTGGTGCAGGATGGCCATGCAAAATACCACGTCCATGGAGGCACCCGGCAGGCCTGTATCATAGCCCGAGATAACGCGAAACTCGGCGGAAAAATGATTCATCTCCAGACGGCGCCGCGCAATCTCCACCAGTTCCGGAGAAATATCAATGCCGGTCACAAGCGCACCCCGGGACGCCAGCAGTAGCGCGTTTTCGCCGCCGCCACAGCCATAGTCCAGCACCGTCTTACCTTGCACATCCCCCAGCAAATGGTAGGAGTATTCCAACTGAAACGCCGTATTCTCAGGCGGGTTGCGGTAGCGGGCAAAGAGTGCGGGCTTGGCCACGAGTGAATCGGACCGCCGTGACGCATCGATCGCGCTCCGTCGTATCTCGTCAAGCTCGTACGCACTTTGATGACTGAGCTGCGACATCGGAATCTCTCGCACCGACGAATGACAACTTGGGGGAAACAGCCCCTGGTCGGGGCGGTCCAGCCGAGTCGGCCTCGCACAGCGTACCACACAGTAAATCCGGTGTGAACTAGGTTCCTCCACCAGAAGCCTAACCTTGCAAGGGTCACTACTCGCATCGCACTTTGGTGCCACACCCTAGTTCATTTCACCCAAAAGCTGGCTCAAAGTGAAAACAATTGCACATTTGTTTTCCACCGGGCAATCGTAAGTTTATGAAAAAAGACTAGATACGCTACACCCATCTACATGCGCCCGTGGCCCTCCGTTTGCCCTACTTCTTAGCATCCCTCGTAGGAGTCTTATCCGGCCATGATGAAGAATTCTGTCTTTTTCGCATTCAAGTACCTCCGTGGCGTGAGCCGTTCAGTGAGCGCTGTAGCCATCCTGGGCCTGCTGTGCGGCAGCATTACGATCCCCGCTCTCGCTCAAAACGTTCTGACCCAGCACAATGACAACAAAAGGTCGGGATTAACCATCGCTGAGACCATCCTTACACCGAGCAATGTGAATCCCGCAACCTTTGGCCCAATCTTCTCCCTGCCGGTGGATGGCAAGATTTCCGCCCAGCCGTTATATATGTCGAATGTCAACATTCCGGGACAGGGCCTGCACAACGTGGTCTACGTGGTCACTCTCCACGACAGCGTGTACGCTTTTGACGCTACCGGCGCGAACTCCAATCCTCTTTGGCATGTGAGCTTCCTGAATCCCGCGGCAGGCATCACCACGGAGCCGCCAGCCGAACTCGGTTGCATCACCACGACCTTCAATACGGAGATGGGAATTCTTGGAACTCCTGCCATCGACGCAGCTTCCCAGACCATGTACGTGGTGGCCAAGACCAAAGAGAACGGAACCTACCATTTCCGTTTCCATGCCCTTGACATCTCTACAGGCATGGAAAAGCTGGGTGGGCCGATCGACATGAACGCAACGCTTACCGGCAAAATCGGCTCTCTGATGTTGACTACGGCGGGCAAGTTCATGATGGCTCGTCCCGCTTTGCTGCTCTCACAAGGCATTGTTTACGTCGCTTTTGGCTCTAATGGATGCGACGGCCACGGCACCAGCGGCTGGGTTGTAGCTTACGATGCAGCCACTCTCCTGCAACTCGGCGCATTTAACTCCACGCCGGATTCCACCATCGCTCATGGAAACATCTGGATGTCCGGAAGTGGCCCTGCCTCCGACGACAATGGCAACATTTTCTTTTCCACCGCCAACGGCCCTTTCGATGTCAACACCGGCAGCAACGACTACGGATCCAGCATCCTCAAGATCGGCTGGGGAACCGGTGGCACATTGGTCGCGAAAGACTACTTCACCCCCTACAATCAAGTGGCTCTAGCCGCCCAGGACTTGGATGTCGGCTCGGCTGGCGTAACCATGCTGCCCGACCAGCCCGGCCCCCATCCGCATTTGATCGTGGGTTCGGGCAAAGAAGGATCCGTCTACTTGTTGGACCGCGACAACATGGGGCAATACAACCCCGTCGACAACAGCCAAATCACGCAATTTCTGGAATTTGGCGTTGGGCGCATGTTGAGCACAGCCTCCTACTGGAATAACAGTGTCTATTTCACGGGTGAAAGCCAGGGTGTTTCTCAGTTTTCCTTGAACAACGGACAACTGAACCTGGTGGGCCGCAACCCAACCGCGCTGTGCTGCCCCCACACGCCATCCATCAGTGCCAATGGAAATAGCAGCGGCATTCTGTGGATCGCCAATGGAAATGGCTTCTCAGCCTTCAACGCTTCGAATATCTCTTTGCCAGCGCTCTACACGATTTCAAAATTAGGCACGCTGGCGCATTTCAACGCACCTACGATTGCGAATGGAAGAGTCTACGTCGGAGCCGACCTCAGCCTTCAAGTCCTGGGCTTACTCGGGAATCTTCAAGCCACTTCCGGCAACGGCCAGACAGTAACGGCGCAGGGAGCCTTGCCGCTGCCCCTCCGGGTAACTGCTACGGATCCCTATACTGGAGCCCCGGTTGCCGGCGTAATGGTCACTTTTAAAGATAACGGCGTCAATAAGGGCGTGTTCACGCCCCCGAACCCGATAACCGACGCCTCAGGGATCGCCAGTACTTCTTACACCGCATCGAAGATCGCCGGAACTAACTCCATCACGGCGAGCTACCCGGCCTCGAAGACAGCGAAGTTTACGGTAACTGTTGTAGGCGGCGCTGCAAACCACATCACTGTCATTAGCGGCAACAAGCAAATCGGACCGCTGCAAACAGCCTTTCCGCTACCGCTTGTGGTCCAACTCTCCGACGTTTCCAACAACGGCATCGCTGGCGGCAGCATTTCATTCTCGGTCCTAGCCAACAGCGGCTCTTTCTCTATTCCAAATCCTTTAGTAACGGATTCCAAAGGTCGTGCCCAGGTGTTTTACACCAGTGGAACCAAGAGCGGCACCATCGCCATCACCGTCATGTCCGGCACTCTGAAGCAGGGTATGTCAGCAACGGTGCAGCCCGGACTGGCCACCGGACTTACCGTGATTTCCGGCAACAGCCAGAAAGCCGCAGCTTCCACAACTTTGCCGGCCAAGCTCGTGGCCAAGGTTGTGGATCAATTCGGCAACGGAATCCCTGCGCTCTCGGTCACCTTCGACGATGGCGGCGTAGGCGGCTCGTTCGCGACATCGCCCATGACAACAGACGCAACCGGAAAAGCATCGGTCGCATATACTCTGCCATCGACACCGCAAGTGGTGCATATCACTGCTTCGGTATCGGGCGTCGGCTCGGTCAACTTCACCGCAACTGCTCAATAGATTGGAATAACGCAGATGAGCCGGACGCATCAGCGTCCGGCTCTTTTCTTTTCTGTGAATGTCTTCGGCTAGAAACTGTATCTAAAAGCTGGCCTGCAAACGAATCGCATAACTGCGTGGCGGAGCAATCGCATTCCCGGAAAACAATCCGGCGAAGTCGATCGGGTTCAAGCGATTGTTGATGTTCCGCGCTTCCTCAGGAACAGCCGAACGAACCTCCACCGATTCCGCGAAAAGCGTAAAACCATCCTGCTGAATCACTACCCGGTAGATCCCGAAAGGCAGCAGCTTCGCTGTCAGCATCCCCTGCCCGTCCGTGGCCAACGACTTGTGGAACCGGTTGACCTCGCTTACCAGCTCGACGGTGCTCTTCACCGCCAGCCCATCCGGTCCGTGACCTTGAAGCGCAGTTCTCCGCTGTTGCTCTGGGGCCAAACACACACCGGCAGGGTCAGCAGCCAGAGCAGGGCCCAGACTCGTACCTTCGCCGCGTGCATTTTCGCCGGAACCTGCATGCACTGATTCTCAGGCAGACGGCTTGGAGAGGCAATTTACGTTCGTACTTGAGGGCGGGGCGCAGCATCTTGGCCTTTGCCCTAGCCTGTTGAATCTAAAGGACTGTGCACTATTGACCACAACAAAAGCCCACCAACGGGGTTTACTCTATAGGAGTTCGTTCAATCTTGAATCGAGGCCTACGACTATGCACCGCCCCAGGGTTTGGAGTTGGGTAGTTTGCGCAAGTTTCCTCATGCTCTCTTCCGTAGTGCCTGTGCGTGCCCAAGAGGATAGCTCTGGATATGACGACCAACGAAATGATCCTCCGGGCCGCGTCGCCCGCATGAACTACACCCAGGGCTCAATTTCGTTCCAACCCGGCGGCGAAGGCGAATGGGTCGAGGCCGTGCCGAACCGTCCCATGACCACCGGCGACAATCTGTGGGCCGACCGCAACGCGCGCGGCGAATTGCATGTGGGATCGACGGCCATCCGCATCGGCAGCGAGACCAGCCTCACGTTTCTCGATCTCGATGATCGCACGACCCAGTTGCGTCTGGCGCAAGGGTCCGTGATTTTGAATGTCCGCCATCTCGACGATGACGACATGGTCGAGGTGGACACTCCGAACCTCGCGTTCCAAATTCAGCACGTCGGTGAATACCGCGTGGATGTCGACACGGAGGGCCGCTCCACCACCATCGAGGTTTTCCACGGCCGCGGCGAAACGCTCGGTGGCGGCAACAACTACACCATCGTGGCCAATCAGCAGGCCATTTTTCACGGCGGCGCAACTGGCGACAACGCCCAGGGTAACAACCCTCAAGATGACCAGCCACTCGACTACGAAATTAATCGGCTCCCGCGCGACGATGGCTTCGACCGCTGGTCGATGGACCGCGACCGCCGCGAGGATCGGTCCGAATCCGCCAGCTACGTCTCTCGTGAGATGACGGGCTACGAAGATCTCGACGACTACGGACATTGGACTTACGCCGCCGCTTACGGGCACGTCTGGGTTCCTACCAGAGTCGATCCCGACTGGGCTCCCTATCGCCAAGGCCACTGGGCCTTTATCGCCCCCTGGGGATGGACCTGGGTGGATGACGAACCCTGGGGCTTTGCTCCCTTCCACTACGGACGTTGGTGCCGCATAGGCGACAGCTGGGGCTGGATCCCCGGCCCGGTGGTCGTGCGTCCTGTCTACGCTCCCGCTCTAGTTGCGTTTGTGGGCGGAGGAGGATTTCATCTCTCCATCGGATTCGGCGGCGGTGGCGGCGTAGCTTGGTTCCCGCTGGGACCGGGAGAAGTCTTCGTCCCCGCCTACCACGTGAGCCGCAACTACGTGAATCAGGTCAACGTGACCAACACCGTCGTGAACATCACCAAGGTGACCAACGTCTACAACACGACGGTGATTAACAACAACACCACCGTCATCAACAATAACGCCAACAAAATCGTCTACGTGAACCAGACCGCACCCAACGGCGTGACTGCTGTTTCGCGCGATACCTTCGTCAACGCGCGCCCAGTGTCGCACAACATCGTGCAGGTTTCGCAACGGGAACTGCAGCAAGCACCGGTCACCCGCATGACAGGCGTAGCCCCGGTACAAACCAGCGTCATGGGCTCAGGCAGACCGACGCGCCTAGCACCGCCGGCTGCCGTCGCTACCCGCCAGGTGGTCGCACAGAGACCTCCAGCGCCACCACCGGTGCCCTTCGCGCAGCGGCAGGATCCGTTGGTGGCACATGGGCCTAGACCTGTCGCGCCTCCAGTTGGTCAGCCGATGCCCCCGCATCAGTTGCCGCCGAATCCCGGACGTCCGGAGCCAGTGGTTCCGCGACCCAATCAACCTGGAATAAATCCATCCGGCATGAATCAGCCTGGACAGCCGGGCCAGCCGCATCCACTGCCCCCGAATCCGCAGCGGCCCGGAGCGGACGTACCGCGCCCCAACCAGCCTAGCAACCAACCCGGGATGAATCAGCCAGCGCAGCCGCACGAATTGCCACCGAACCCGGTGCGGAACAATGCTGACACTCCGCAACCCGGACCGCCGCAACATCCAGAAGTTCCGCGCCCAGGAGCGCTCCGGCCAGAATCGCCCCGCCAGCCCGGGTCGAACGACGAATCTCGTCCGCAGGGAACCTGGTCGCACCCTCTAGCCCGCCCCGCAACTCCGCCACAGCCTAGAAGCCCGCAGCAGGGGCAGGATGACGAGAAGAAGTTCCACCAGTGGCAGCAAAAGGAAAAAACAGCTCCGCCACGCCCTCCGGCGCGAAAAGAAGAACCACGCCAGGAAAAACCTAAGGAGCCGAACCGCAACTAATCAGCACGCTACCCATCGGCCTGATGCAGGTCTGGGCCTCGGTGGAATACGGCACCTGGTACGCCCGTTCCGGAGAATTTCTTCATTCTCCCGGCATGAACCAACTGCGCTGGATGCGCATGATCGGCGATACCATCTTCGCCGTCGGAGCACTCGTGCTGGGATGGTTTGTGCTCGGCCTAGTGACGGGCTACTCCTACGACAAACGCGGCTACGTGGCGGAGGGAGAGTGGGAAGTACGGCCTCAGGAGGCGGCGCACCGCTAAATCTGCGAATACCTGACACCCGTCACGCCAGCAAAGGTGAGCCGTTCTGCACACCGATTCCCTGTCAGATGAGCTACCCTATCGGTATGTCGATGGCGGGAGAGAACCTTTTCGCAAGACGAAGGCGCTGGATCCGGTGCGCGGCTCTCGCGATGCTTTTGGTGCTCCCAAGCCAAAACCTGTTCGCCTACTCCGTCCTCACCCACGAAGAAATCGTCGACTTGCTCTGGCTCGATGAAATCCGCCCGCTGCTGCTGAAGAAATATCCCGGACTCACCGAAGCGCAAATCAAAGAAGCCCACGCATACGCCTACGGCGGCGCGGTGATTCAGGATCTGGGCTACTACCCGTTCGGCAGCGTCGAATTCAGCAACCTCGTCCACTACGTGCGCAGCGGCGACTTTGTCGTCGAGATGCTCAAGGAGAGCCAGGACGCCAACGAATACGCCTTCGCGCTCGGCGCACTGGCGCACTACGCGTCCGACACCATCGGCCACCCCGCTGTGAACCAATCCGTCGCCATCGAATATCCCAAGCTGCGCGCCAAGTTTGGCGATTCTGTCCGCTATGCCCAGGACAAAACGGCCCATCTGAAAACCGAATTCGGCTTCGACACCGTGCAGGTCGCCAAGGACCGCTACGCCCCGGAGAGTTACCACGATTTCATCGGTTTCCAGGTCTCGAAGCCGCTGCTCGAACGAGCCTTTCCCGCCGTTTACGGTTTGGAACTGAAAGACGTGCTCACCCACGAAGACCTCGCCATCGGAACTTACCGCTGGGCCGTCAGCCAGGTCATTCCGCAAATGACGCAGGTTGCCCTGCAAACCCACAAAAAGGACCTCATCCGCGAGCACCCGAATTTCGCCAGAAAAGAATTTCTCTACCGCCTCTCTCGTTCCAGCTACGAAAAAGAATGGGGCAAAGACTACACCAGGCCCGGCATCAAGACGCGAGTCCTCTCCACGATCCTTCGTCTCATGCCGAAAATCGGCCCCTTTAAAGGCCTTGCTTTTAACGCCCCGACGCCAAGAACCGAAGACCTCTACATCAAAAGCATCAACGCTACGGTTGTCGAATACCGCAGGCTTCTCAAAGCAGAACGCGCTGGAAAACTCGAGTTGCCAAACTCCGACTTCGATACCGGACTACCCACCAAGCCGCTCGAGTATCCGCTCACGGACAGTGCCTACGGCAAACTCCTCATGCAGCTAGCCAAGCAGAAGTTTGTCGGCACTTCCCCGGAATTGCGCGCCAACATCCTCGACTTTTATAGCGACCTTTCGCTCTTCGACAAAACCAAGCACGAGCACGACGACTGGAACGACTTGCTGGCAGCGCTGAAGCAGCTCAAAGCGCTAACCCCGGGGACATCGGCAGCTGAGAGCAAAACAGAGTAACCTGATCACCTGCTCCCGAAGCCGGTGGAACTCACGGCAGAGCGGCGTGAGAGCGGCATGATCTCTCTCGGCCTAACCCGGCACGGTAGAGCGGCGCTTCAGCGCCGCGTTTCGCCCCTAAAAAGACGGGGCTTTAGCCCCCGGAGTACCCCCGTTTGACCCGCCTAACCCCCTCTGGTAGCCTCAAATGTTTGCCCTGCCGCGCTTCCGCTGGCCCTGGCATCCGCTGGATTTACCCGCAAGACTGAGAGGCTCTTCATGTCCGCCATCAAATACAAAGGTGTTGATTTCATTGACTTTGACTCGCTCCTCAGCGACGAAGAGCGTCTGGTCCGCGATACCACGCGCAAGTTCATTGAAGACAACCTCATTCCCATCATCGAGGAATGCAACCGCGCCGGGCGCTTCCCCCGTGAACTCGTCAAGCCGATGGCCGAGCTGGGTTTCTTCGGCGCATCGCTCAAAGGCTATGGCTGCGCGGAAATGGGGAACGTCGAGTACGGCCTGATGACGCAGGAACTCGAGCGTGGCGACTCCGGCGTGCGCTCGTTTGTGAGCGTGCAGTCGGCGCTGGTCATGTATCCGATCCACACTTTTGGAACAGACGAGCAGAAAAATACCTGGCTGCCCGCCATGCAGAAGGGCGAAAAACTTGGCTGCTTTGGATTGACCGAACCTGACTTCGGATCGAACCCCGGCGGCATGAGAACCCGCGCCCGCAAGTCCGGCAAAGAATACGTCCTGAACGGCGAAAAGATGTGGATCACCTCGGGAACGATTGCCGATGTCGCCGTAATCTGGGCAAAAGTCGAGGATGAAGACAACAAAGTCCGCGGCTTCCTCGTCGAAACCGACCGCCCCGGCTTCAAGGCCGACGACGTTCACGGCAAGTGGTCGCTGCGTGCCTCGGTCACGTCAGGCCTATCGATGCAAGACGTTCGCATTCCGGAAGCGAATCTGCTGCCCGGCACCGGCGGCCTAAAATCCCCGCTGATGTGCCTGAATCAAGCTCGCTATGGAATTTCCTGGGGCGCTCTCGGCGCGGCCATGTCGTGTTACGACACAGCCCTGCAATATTCCCTACTGCGCAAGCAGTGGCGCGACCAGCCCATCGCCAGCCACCAACTCATCCAGGAAAAACTCGTCTGGATGATCAGCGAAATCACCAAGGGCCAGTTGCT
>JAYTQD010000255.1:0-4180 GCA_043746935.1 Acidobacteriaceae bacterium
CTGAAACTTCGCCTCAGGATTCGGATCGGTAACCCTCTGCGACCCTCGCACCGAAGTCAACGCTTTCAAAATCGCTTCATGCGTCGCTCCCAACCGCGCCAAGATTTGTTGCGCCGGATCACGCTTCACCTGCGTCGCCGCCAGCAACAAGTGTTCGGTTGAGACGTACTCGTCTTTGAAGCTGTCCGCCTCTTTAAAGGCCTGCTCAAACAACTGCTGCACCGCTTGCGAGAGCTGCGCTTGCTGGACCCCACCACCAGACACTTTGGGCAGCCGGTCGATTTCCTTACGCGCCTCTGCCGCCACCTGCTCAGTGCTAATGCCAATCTTTTCCAGCACCGGCGGAACGATCCCGTCCGCGTCCTGCACCATCGCCACGAGCAGGTGCACCGGAAACACTTCCGGGCTGCCATTTTCGGAGGCAGACTCCACCCCCTTCTGCACCGCTTCCTGCGCCTTCAACGTGAATTTGTCCCAACGAATCGCCATATCTCTCCATTCCAGTTTCCGGTGTCCCGGCCCTTAAGGCAAAGAAAAAGCGCAAGAAATTAAGATCATTGGATTCTATATATCTACAAAAGAAGCATAAAATATGAGTGTATTATTATCAAGTACAATAAACACATATATATCAGTAGCTTATGTGTTGTATTTCGCGGGAAATGTCAGACGGCTTGCAGAATCAATGCCTTCAAGTACCCCGTCTCCGGGATGGTGGGGATGATGGGGTGGTCCTTCGCTTGGACTCGCCTCTCCAGCAGCCGGACGGTGCGCTTGGCGTCTAGTGACGCGGCGACGACGATGTCTTGCAGCTCCTGCTCACTAACGTGGTAGGAGCACGAACAGGTGAGCAGGATTCCGCCGGAGCGGAGCATTTTTAAGGCTCGCAGGTTGAGTTCTTTGTAGCCGCGGGCGGCGGCGGGGAGGTCGCGCTTGGTCTTGGCGAAGGCGGGCGGGTCGAGGACGATGGTGTCGTACTGGCGTCCGGCCGTGGCGTAGTCCTTGAGCAGGTCGAAGGCGTTGGCTTCCATCCATTCGATTTCTTTGCTGCTTTCTTGCGCGTTGAGCTTGGCGTTTTCTTCGGCAACTTCGAGGGCGGGCAGGGAACTGTCCACTCCGGTCACTTTCGAGCATCTGGCCGCGAGGTGGAGAGCGAAGCCTCCCTGATAGCAGAAGACATCGAGCGCCTCTCCGTGAGCATACTGCGCCGCGGCAGCGTAGTTCTCCCGTTGGTCGAGGAAGGCTCCGGTTTTTTGGCCGTGGAGTGCGTCGTAGTGGAATTTGATGTTGTTCATGGTGAAGATAGCGCTGGTCGCGGTGCCGGACAAGAGCTGCGATTCGCGCGGCGGGAGTTGCTCGAGTTCACGCACGCGAGCTTCGACGCGCTCGATGATTGCAGCGGGCTGGATCTCTTCTCGCAGCGCCGACAAGATTGCTTCGCGAACTGCTGCCGAATCCATGGCCTGCGTCAGGAACTGCAAGGAGAGCAAGTCCTGATAGCGGTCGACGATGAGCCCGGGCAGGAAATCGGCCTCGCTGAAGATGACGCGATAGGCGTCCGTATCTCGTACGACGAGCTTGCGATGTGCTACGGCAGCGCGAATTCTTTGCCGCAGCAACGCCGGGAGATCACTTTGCGAAACTGCACCCGGCGACAGCATCCGAATCGCGATCTGCGACGAGCTGCTGTAGAGCGCCGTGCCCAAAGGTTTTCCGCGATGATCCGCAACTCGCACCAAAGCTCCGGCGGCGATATCGTTCTTGGTTTCCAGGTCCGACCGGTACACCCAGACGTGTCCGTTTTGCAGGCGTCCTGCGCCACGCGCGGAAATTCGCACTTCCGCGAGTCCACCCACTTCATTCACTTTTGGCATACTGCTATCTTAAGCTTCAAGGCCCTCGGGTTTACTTCTGAATCATGGTGGTTTGCAGCGCGACGGTCATCCAAGTCCCGCTCTGTTTCACATACACTCGGGTAAACCAATAGTCTCCACTGTAGTCTTTGCCATCTTCGGCTCCCTTTTGAATGGAACGTCCGGTCACTACTGCCGTATCGCCATAAACGCGAACGTTTAAATCCGAAATGGTGCGCGACTGATACTGAAAGGCTCCCGAGGCGAATCCCTTGACGATCTCCGCCTTGGTGCGTAACTCTCCCTTCAAGGTGATGAACGTGTAGTCGTCCGAAGTCATGCGTTCAATGGCGGCGGCATCGCCTTTCAAAATTGCCTGGTTGCGGGCCTCTTCCAACTGTGTGATTTGTTGGATGGCCGCGGCGTCGCGAGCCTTAGCACGGGTGGGGTTGCCTTGTGACGCAGCGATTTGAGTCGATACAATCACGGTCAATAAACAGAATGTCAGGGTTTTCATTTGAGGTTTCCGATCATTTGTTGATTGGGCTTCCTCACTATACGACGGTCGGTGCGGATTTCCCAGATGACGCCACCCAGTTATAAAGGGCAGGACAGTTTGACGGGGGTCAAGAGTCGAGGATTCTTCGCTGCGCTCATCAGAATCACAATATTTAAAGTTGTTGACTGGTCAGTTGACTAGTCAGTACTATTTTACCAGCGTCCAATTCAGGAGGTCTGGTATGAGTTCATGGCAAGTGCAGGATGCGAAGGCGCGGTTCAGCGAATTCTTGAATGCGACACTGAAGAAGGGTCCGCAGGTCGTCACCCGCCGAGGAATTCAGACGGCCGTCCTGGTGCCGATTGAAGAATGGAACCGTCTGCAACAGGCGGCGCGTCCCGGCCTTAAAGCTTTGTTGCTGGCTCCCGAAGCTCGCTTTGAAAACTTGATCCCGGAGCGCCACCGGTCGCGGAGGCGCTCCGTGCTGGAGTTCCAGTGAACAAGTATCTCCTGGACACCAATGTCGTTTCCGAACTGCGCAAGCCGCGTCCGCATGGCGGAGTTCTGGCTTGGCTCAATCAGCAGCAGGAGGAGCAATTGTTTTTGTCCGCGGTGACGATGGGGGAATTGCAGGCTGGGATTGAGCGGACCCGGCATCAGGATCGCGCGAAGGCCAGCGACATTGAGCTGTGGGTCGACCAGTTGGCCGCTTCGTTTCAAGTGTTGTCGATGGACACGTTCTGCTTTCGGGAGTGGGGCCGGATTATGGACCGCAAGCCGGATCAATTGCTGGAAGACGCGATGATTGCGGCCACGGCGCGCGTTCATCAATTGGTCGTCGCCACCAGAAACGAAAAAGATTTTTCGCAGCTCGACGTGCGCATTCTCAACCCGTTTAAGACCAGCTTGTAAAGCTTGCCCCAGCAACGCCCATGTAGGTGCGGGCCCTCGCCTGCCCACAGGGTAAACTCTCTGCATTCGCGAAAAAGTCGATAGGACTCGATCTGCAATTGAGACGGCGGGTGTATCATTTTCCAAACGGTCGGGTCAGCCCTCGCGAATCGGCCAATGGAGGCTTTGAGCTATGAGGTTCTTGACAACCATCGCCATCGTGTTGAGCCTGCTTATTTCTGCTATCGCGCAGAATCCACACAACTCTCAGCAACAGAAATGCAAGGTTCGATTTGCGGTGTACCAGTCGAATCCCCACATCCCGGGCGGGATCGCGCCTGGAATGAGCAAAGAGCAAGGGAAGTGGTACGAGAAGAACAAGAACAAATATTCGACCGTTTGTGCAGACGGCGAAAGGCCGGACTATTTCTTAGTGTGGAGTTCGCGTTTCTCATCCCAGGGCGCTCCCGATGCTGTTATTAACTTTGCGGGGCTAACTGGCAACTCGGGAAACACACCGGTATCTGCGACAGGCTATGTGGTGAGTTCACCCGTGGAAAGTGAATATTTCTACCTTTCAATTTTCCGCGCGACAGACGTTCAACGAGCTCGAGAGGATAAGTCTTACCAACCCATACCGGTCTATTACACACAGCATGATAGCTGGTGGACTTATCGCAAGGCACATCAGAAAGGCATGGAAGATGCCTTGAAGTTTCTTACTGAGGGGGACAAAAAGTAGAGTGTTTTGCCCAGCATTCTTCCCCATGTATAACAAGGGGCGGGTGGCCGACCCTTTCGGCGTTCTTGATCTCACTTCCCAAACCGAAACCTCGGGTGCCCCGTTCTTGCGTTCTTTGCAAGGGCGGGAAGCGATGCCGCCGATACAACTTTTAGGTCGTTCCATTGTGCGGATATTCCTACTCCCGCCCTTTGC
>JAYTQD010000256.1:0-4174 GCA_043746935.1 Acidobacteriaceae bacterium
TCGAGGATGAGGTTGAAGCTGTTGATGCCGTTGTCGGTGGCCAAGGCTGAGGTATAGATCTGCGGGATGCGGGTGTAGAAGACGCCAAATCCACCGCGCAGGACAAGAGGGCGGTTGTCGCCCAGCGACCAGGCAAAGCCTACGCGTGGGGCGATATTGTTCGTGTCGCGGGGAAGTCGTCCCGCTTGTGGCCAGAGCGGGTTGGAGACCATACCGCTTTCGCGGAGGGTTTGCAGGTCATAGCGCACGCCGAGGCTGAGGTTCAGGTTGTCGCGGAGGCGCACGGTGTCCTGGGCGAAGGCGGCGTACTCCTTGGTGTCGGGGTGGGAGTTGGCCGAGCCGAAATTCTGGATGTAGTAGCGCGGCACGTTGTGGGCGAAGGCGCGGAGGGGTGTCAATTCCAACCCGCCTTCTTCTGGAACAAACGTGAACGGGTCCACTTTAATTGTGGAGAAAATATATTCTCCTCCGGAGAGGGAGGGGAAGAAATTGTTGATGCGGGTGAGGAGGGCGTCGCCGCCAAATTTCCAGGTGCTCCTGCCGGCCTCGAGGCTGAAGGTGTCGGCGAGGTGAAGGCGGTCTTCATTGGTCCGGCGCGGCAGGATGGTGGAGCGACCAAAGCCCTCGATGACGCTGGAGATGCGGGTGCGGACATCAGACGAGTTGCTGGTGGAGCCTTGCAAGTCGCGGGAAACCTGGGCGCGGAGGTGGTTGGTCAGGCGCGAGGTGAAGGCGCTGTTCAAAGAGAGGGCGGCGGTTTCCGTGCGGACCGATTCCTGGCCGTTTTCGGAGATGCCAAAATTGGTGATAGGGCTGGAGGGGTCAAAGAAAACATTGTTGGTTCCCCAGTAACGCGAGGTGTTCAGGCGCAGGGAGAGATAATTTCTGGAATTGAGAGCGAAATCCGTCTTGAGGAAGCCGGTATTCCCAAGCAGTTGGGACTGATAGTTTCCGCCCAGCGACGATAACCGGGCAGCGGCTGCGAAGACCATGTCTTTGTCGCTATCTTCGTAGTCTCCGTGGTGGAGCGGCTCCTGGCCCTTCTGGGGAGCAACAACAGAGTTGCCATCGTCGAAGCGAACGAGCGTAGGCACGAAGAAGACGTGCTGGTCGAAGCCCGAGAAGAAGAAGACGCGGTTCTTGCGGAGAGGCCCGCCCAGGGTGAAGCCACCCTGGTGCTGGCGGTCGTTGGGCTTGAAGTTGAGACCCCCTGGGCGCGCATTAAAAGATTTATCTCGCAGATAGTAAAAAGCGCTGCCATGCAGGTGATTGCCGCCGGATTTTGTGACCACGTTGATCACGGCTCCGCCGGCGCGCCCGTGTTCGGCACCGTAGCTGTTGGAGGCGACGCGAAACTCGCTAACAACTTCATTGCTGAACTGATAGGGGGCCCGGTAGCGGCCGCGAGCTTGGGAGAAGAAAGCGTTGTTGTTATCCGCGCCGTCGACCAGAAAGCTGGTCTGGAAACCTCGGATGCCGCCGAAGGAAAGATCGCCATTGGAGCCAGAGGTGAGCCCCCGTGGATCTTGCGTTACTCCCGGTGTGAGTAGAGCTAGGTCCGTGAAGCGGCGTCCGCTGAGAGGAAGCTCCGCAATGGCGCGGGCGTCAATGAGGCTGGAAACGCCGTTGGCCTCGGTGTCGACGGAGTGGGCCTCGGCCCGGACCGTGATCGACTCTTTATTCTCGACTAAGCGAAGCTGAAACAGAACCTGTGTGGCGGCGCCGATCTCGACGTGGATGCCGTGCTGGAGCTCGGTCTGCATGCCCTGAGAGGCGACCCGGATCGTGTAGTCCCCGGGAGGGAGAAGTTGGGCAGCGAAGGTGCCCTTACCGTCGGAGAGGGTGCGGCGGTCGATGCCGTTGGCTTCATTGCTGGCAACCACCTGTGCGCCAGGCACGCGGGCACCGGAAATATCCTCTACGGTGCCTCGGATGGCGCCGGTGGAGGCGTCTTGTGCGCAGAGAGTTCCGACGAGGAAAATTGCTGAAGCCAAGCAAGCTGAGGCCAACCAAGAAGATCGGAACCACCGTCCCCGCCGCATGGACTTCTCCTCCCGTGTGCCTGCTGTTTGTAACAGCGCGCGTGAGGATGCCACAGTCCTCTTTGGTTCCCCCAACTTAAGGCGGGTGGGGCGAATCGAAGGATTTTCGTTGAGGCGTCAACATCGTGAAACGCCGCCGCTTCTGGCGTCCATTGGGGAGACTATAATACTGCGAACCGATGGCTCTCACTTCTGGCACAAAACTTGGACCTTACGAAATCCTCTCTCCGCTGGGTGCTGGCGGAATGGGGGAGGTTTATCGCGCGAAGGATACGCGCCTGGGGCGCGAGGTTGCGTTAAAGATTCTTCCTGAGTCTTTCGCCAGCGAACCGGACCGGCTGCGTCGCTTTGAGCAGGAAGCGCGGGCCGTGGCGGCGCTGAATCATCCCAATATTCTGGCGATTCATGACATTGGCGCACAGGGTGAAGGCGCGAATGCCGTGCCGTTCCTGGTCTCGGAGCTGCTGGAGGGAGAATCCCTGCGCGCGATTCTGGATCGCGGGGCGTTGGCGCAGCGGAAGACGATTGACTATGGCGTGCAGATCGCGCACGGGCTAGCCGCGGCGCACGAGAAGAGCATCGTCCATCGCGACTTGAAGCCGGAGAATATTTTCGTCACCAAAGACGGGCGCATCAAGATTCTGGATTTTGGCTTGGCCAAGCAGGTGGAAAAAGCCGGCGAGGTGCAGAGCGAAGTCACGCTAACCAGTTCGCAAACGGCGGCGGGCGTCGTCATGGGTACCGCAAGCTATATGGCGCCGGAGCAGGTACGCGGCGAGCCAGCCGATGCGCGGGCGGATATTTTTGCGTTCGGCGCTGTGCTCTACGAAATGCTTTCCGGCACGCGGGCGTTTCGTCGCGACACGGCTGTCGAGACGATGACTGCGGTTTTGAAGGATGACCCGCCGGAACTATCCGATCCCGCGCACCTGGTTTCTCCCGCGCTGGATCGTATTGTGCGGCGGTGTCTGGAGAAGAGTCCGGAGCAGCGTTTCCAGTCGGCACGGGATTTATCGTTTGCGTTGAGCGCGCTTTCGGGAACAGAGGCGACGAATGCTGCGCGTGCCACTGCGGCTGCGCCTCGGCGGACGCCGATTTTGCTGTGGCTGGGTGGGGCATTGGTGCTGGCCGCCGTGGCCGGCGCCACGTGGTGGTGGGCGCAGCGTCCCGTGGCTACCTCGCTCATGCAGTTCGCGATACCGGTTCCGCAAGAAATGAGCGTGAGCCACATGGCGCTCGCGCACGACGGCTCGATGCTGGTGTTTGTGTCACCGGAGCTGAGCACTGGGTTACCCATGCTCTACTTGCAGCGCATCGGCTCGTCCAGCGTCACGCCGCTGCCCGGCACTCAGGGAGCAAGTTATCCTTTCTGGTCGCCGGATGGCGCTTACGTCGCGTTTTTCGCCAACGGCAAGCTGCAGAAAATGGCGATCTCAGGAGGCACGCCGCAGGTGCTCGCCAGCGCTATCAATGCGCGCGGCGGCAGTTGGAGCAGCAAGGGCGTAATCATCTATGCCCCGGACCCCCAAAGTCCGATACAACGGGTCAACCAGGATGGTACCGGTACGGCGCCGGTCACAAACGGCATTCGGATTGCGGAGGATCAATCCCACCGCTGGCCGCTATTTCTTCCCGACGGCAACCACTTCTTATTCTGGGCGGGAAACTTTGGAAACTCCAAGGACGACCGCTTGAGTGGCATCTTCCTAAGTTCTCTCGAAGGCAAGGAGAGAAAACTTGTTGTCCTCTGCCATTCGAATTTTGGCTACGATGCCCACAGTTTGTTCTATGCGGATGACCAAAGGCAGTTGGTCAGCAGAGCTTTTGACTCGTCCGCCGCCACGGTTTCGGGGAGCACGACCGTGATTGCGAATGCTGTTGGATTTCAACCCGCCACTTATTGGGCGGCCCTTACTGTCGCGCGGAATGGGACGGTGATCTACAACGCCAGCGTCGGGGCGGCGCAATCCGCGCTTACCTGGATGGACCGGTCGGGCAAGGAAATGGGCCACATCGGAGATCTCGCCGTCATTGCGAACCCCACGCTTTCGCCCGATGGCAGCCGCCTCGCGATCGACATCAGCGACCAGAAGGCGAATAACGTGGATATCTGGCTCGAAAGCACAACCGGA
>JAYTQD010000257.1:0-1527 GCA_043746935.1 Acidobacteriaceae bacterium
TTCCAGCACCTCGCGAGGAATCTTCTTGAACGCCGCGTCCACCCGCGCCTCGGCGGCCACTTGCTTCGCCGTCTCGTTCATGTCCAGCGCGAACTCCCAACCCAACACATCCACGGCGGGCTTCTCCGGAGAGCCGGGGCCTCTGCCGCTGGCTTTCCACACCTCGGCGGCAATGGCGTTCACGTCCGCCCGGGTCACCGGCGCATCCACCGCAGCCACGTGTACCATGCGTCCACCCTTCACGCCGTGCAGCCAGACGTGGCCGCTGACCGGAGTGGCGTGGTAAAGCTCGAGGATGAACTTGCGATAGGCGGTCTCGCGTTCTTTCTGTTCCGCCAGCCTGTCTTTCCCGTTCGCGGGAAACTCGGCGACCTGCCATTGCTGGCGCTCGTACTTGCCGAGGTTTTGCACGATGAAGGGCTTCACATCGGGGATGCCGAGTAACCGCTTGCGCGTTGTGTGAATGGCGAAGCGGCCGAGGTCGCAGGTAATCCAGCGGCGATTAAGTTTTTCGGCGACAGCGGAAGTAGTGCCGGACCCGCAGAAGCAATCGAGAACTAGGTCGCCTTCGTTGCTGCTGAGGTTCAGGACGCGCTCCAAGAGTGCCTCCGGTTTTTGCGTGTCGTAGCCCGCGCGCTCTGCGGCTTGGCTCTGAATTGGTTTCACGTCCAGCCATAAGTCCTGCAGCTGCACACCCGGCATCTCGTCGATATATCTCTTCTGCCGGGGCACTGTGCCGGGCCGTGTTTGGACGATTCTGCCTTCTTTGTACAATTCGTTCATTCTCTTTTCAGAAAACCGCCAATAACGCGTGATCCCGAGAAATTCATAATAGGGATTGCCCTTCAGCGATTTCCCAGGGGCGGTTAGATCGCTCAATTGGTAACGACGGCCGTTCTCTGAGTCGACGTGTTTGTAGAAATCCTTAACATATTCACTGTCGTATGGCGTGTACTGCATGTGCCAGGTATAAGACTCGGCTTTCGTATACAGAAGTATTACGTCATGAAGTCGCCCTAGATGCGTTGATCCCTGCCCTGTATCGCTATGTGCGGTTTGCCGTCTCCAAATAATCTGATTAACGTAGCGATCTACCCCGAAAACTTCATCAAGTACAGCCTTCACATAGTGAGAAACATTCTGCCCGATGTGGACATATATCGTGCCCGACTCGGCCAATAACTCCCTGAGGAAGAGCGCAGCCTCGTGAAACCAACTGAGGTATGAGTCGAATCCTCGGCCCCACGTGTCCCGGTAGGCTTTCTGCTCCACCAACGAGGGCTCTTTGGTGAAGAATACCTGTTCCTCATTTGAATCATCCGAGTGTTCCGCGAGGGTAGCCGTAAACGAGAAATCCGCGCCCGTATCAAACGGCGGATCAATGTAGATCAAATCCACCTTGCCGGCGAACTCGGGCAGGAGCGAGGGCAGGACGTACTTCTTGTCGCCCCAGATGAGGCGGTTGCGCCACTCCGGATCATGGCCGGAAGAAGACAGCTCCAGCGTGCGCTGCCGCTCCTGCACGCT